>DAIOWB010000043.1:0-11518 GCA_036758725.1 Lacibacter sp. | reverse complement strand
AAATCGTTGAATGAAAAAGAAAGTGAGCTTAATAACATCAGGCAACAAACGGTATTAACAACAGAAATGAAAAGCCGTCTTGAAACAGCTTATGATGAGTTTTATGAATTACAATCCAAGCTGCAGAAAGTTGAAGAACAGTTGGCATTACCACAAACAAATGGTTTAAAAAATGATGAATTGGAAGAAGCCAATCATTTGCTTTCCGTTGAGTTAAATGATATGCGTTCAAAACAAAGGGAATTAGTTGAAGAAAATTCAAGACTCTCACAGTTTGTAACTGAACTGGAAAGCAAACTCAAAGAAGCCAATCTGCAACGGCAGCAACTCAACAAGCGCAATGAATTCCTGGAAGAGTTGAATAAAGATTTACAGCATGTAACAGATCATAATAAAAAACTGGAATCGCAGCTAACCCGTTTAAGTGAAATTGAAAAAATGCTGGCACGTATTTCTTCCGGTTCATCATCTGCCGATATGAATGGGTAAAAAAATAGTTTATTGATATAGTTGAATTAGCTTTGATGAAAATCAAAGCTTTTTTTATGTCTTCTATTGCCGATATACGGAGAGATTACCTGCTCAAATCATTATCAGAAAAAGAGGTGTCTCCAAATGCCATTGAACAATTTAATACCTGGTGGAACGAAGCATTGCTTTCAGAAATTGATGAAGTAAATGCAATGACACTGGCCACAGCTTCTGCTGATGCATTGCCATCTGCAAGAGTTGTTTTATTAAAGGGGTATGATGAAAACGGATTTATCTTTTTTACGAATTATGAAAGTTATAAAGCACAACAGATAAAAGATAACCCAAGAGCCTGCTTATTGTTTTTCTGGAAAGAACTTGAAAGACAGATACGTATTACTGGAATTATTGAAAAAATAAGTGAAACAGAAAGTGAAGAGTATTTTTTATCCCGTCCGCAAGGATCACAAATAGGAGCATGGGCCTCACCACAAAGCCATGTAATTGAAAGCCGTGAATGGCTTGAGAATAAGGTAAAAGAAATGGAAGTAAAATTTAAGAGCGGCAGCATTGCCCGTCCTCAAAACTGGGGTGGTTACCGGGTAAAACCAATTATCATAGAATTCTGGCAGGGCAGAGAAAGCCGTTTGCACGATCGTATTCAATACACATTAGGTGAAAATAACAATTGGGTAATTGAACGCCTTGCTCCATAAAAAAAGAGAGTTGTTTTTTACAACTCTCTTTTTTTCTATAAGAAAAAGATTATGCTTTTTTAGCTGCCTTTTTTGCTGCTGCTTTTTTTGCTTTTCTCGGACGTGTTTTTCCAAATGAACCTATTGTTCTTTTTCCTTTAGCGGTTTTTTTATCACCTCTGCCCATATTTTTTTGTTTTAATTGATTGTTTGAAGATAGGGAAAATAAAAAAGCAAGAAACAAACCTGCTTCTTGCTTTTCAAGAATTTAATCTCTTAGAGCTTAGAAGCTAATTCTTTACCAGCTTTAAATTTGGCAACTTTCTTAGCCTTAATTTTAATAGTAGCGCCTGTTTGTGGATTGCGTCCTGTACGTGCAGCACGTTTGCTTACAGAAAAAGTTCCAAATCCAACCAAGGTAACTTTGCCGCCAGCTTTTAATGTTTTGGTTACTGCTTCAATAAAAGAATCTAATGTAGCGTTTGCTTGTGTTTTAGAGATACCGGCATCATCAGCCAATTTTGCAACGAGTTCAGCTTTGTTCATAGTGAGAAATTTTGTGGTGACAAATATAGACGCTTTTGCCTTGCAACAAAATAATTTTTCAGGTGAAAATAATTTTTCTGAAATCAGCTAAAATCCTTATTGGGCTTGTGTTGTATGAAATCAGCTAACAGAATTTAAACGCTTAAAAAAAGAAGATGAAAGCTGAAACGCAATACAGGTAAAGGTTTCGGGGCATGCTTTTGGAAAACCTTGCCAGCAAAGGATTTGAAAGCCATCTGTAGTTGAAAATGGAGCCGGAAAAGAAGATCAGTTCTTTTCCACAACTAGTGCACAACCTGCATCACCGATCTGAATGCCATGCATTTGGTTCCCCATTTTTCAAACGATTTTTGTCTCATAGGTGTTGAATAACTTTCAATATACCTGTTGTAGTTTGATTTGCTTTCTGCAAAATACTGAACGGCATAAGTGGGGCCATCTGTTTCATCTACTTCAATAAGGCGAAGAAATTTTGAATGTGTAAAACAACCCGATGCAATCACTTCAGAAATATGTTCTTCTTTCATCCATAGTAACCATTCTTCATGAATACTCCATTCAACTTTTGTAGTTACATTATAAAGAATCATTTGTTTATAATTTTAATTCAAGATAAACCGGGCAGTGATCACTATGTTTTACATCAGGATAAATCTCTGCATCTTTCAGGTTTTTCTTTAAAGGGTCTGTTACATTAATATAATCAATCCGCCATCCTTTATTATTTAAACGTACACTGGGGAAACGCTGGCTCCACCAACTGTAACGATGTGGTTCCGGATGAAATGTTCGAAAAGTATCAATCCAGCCACTCTTATAAAACTCATCCATCCATGCACGTTCATCGGGTAAAAAACCACTGGAATTTTTATTTCCTTTGGGATCATGAATGTCAATTTCTTTGTGGGCAATATTATAATCGCCACACAATATGAGTTTGGGATGTTTCTTTTTTAATTGATTCAACCATTTGTTTAATTCATCCAGCCACTGGTATTTAAAATCCTGCCGCTCACCACCGCTTGTACCACTTGGGAAATAAGCATTAATTAAACGTACATCACTAAAATCCAATTGAATTACTCTTCCTTCATCATCACTGGCCCCATGGCCGTTGCCATATTCTACATGATCGGGTTTAATTTTTGTAAACACAGCCACACCACTATAACCTTTCTTTTGTGCACTGAACCAGTAATTAAAATAACCCAGATCATGAAATGCCTGGTGATCTACATCTTCTTTTGTGGCTTTGGTTTCCTGCAAACAAATAATGTCAGCAGGATCGGTTTTCAACCAATCAATAAATCCTTTTTTAATGGCTGCCCGTATGCCGTTTACATTGTATGAAATAATCCGCATGTGATTGATTGTTTAGTAATTTTGAACCCATTGCACTTCTGCACAAATTTCATCATTTTATTAATCTGAGGTTATGAGACAAGTATATTTATTTCTCGTTTGTTTATTCTTCCTTACACTACAAGCAAATTCACAAATCGTTCAATCGCCATCGGGCAATATCTCAGTTCTTTTTGAATTGAATGATATAGGAGCGCCCTTTTATTCTGCACAATATAATGGTAAAGCAATCATTCAAAAATCGGCATTGGGATTTATGTTTAAAAACAACGAAGCATTTAATAAAGACTTTATTGTTCAGAAAACAGAAATAGCAGTGATTGATGAAAACTGGAATCCTGTTTGGGGCGAAGTAAAAACAATCCGCAATCACTATCATCAACTGGCTATCACACTTCAGCAAAAATCATCAGATAAAATTCTGAAAATTATATTTCGGGTTTTTGATGACGGCGTTGGTTTCAGATACGAGTTTCCGCAGCAAACCAAAATGAATCATTTTGTAATACAAAAAGAAGAAACACAATTTCATTTAGGATCAAATCATAAGGCATTCTGGATACCCGGCGATTACAATACCAATGAATTTATTTATTCAACAACAAAACTGAGTGAAATTGATGCATCGGTTAGTGATACCTATACTGAAATATCAGCAAAACATTTTTATGATAAAAACGCTGTACAAACTCCCTTCATGTTAAAGACAGATGATGGACTTTATATTAATATTCATGAAGCGGCACTGGTAAATTATCCGGCAATGAATATGATAGTTGACAAGAGTTCGTTTACATTTAATGCACATCTTGTACCTGATGCTGTAGGTAATCTTGCTTATTTGCAAACGCCTTTTGTTACACCGTGGAGAACAATCATTGTTAGCAACAAAGCTGCAGACATTCTTAATTCAAAAATAATTCTGAATTTAAATGAACCTTCAAAGATTAAAGATGCTTCCTGGATTAAGCCGCAAAAAATGGTAGGTGTTTGGTGGGAAATGCATGTTGGCAAAAGCAGTTGGGATTACAGCGGCGGGCAAGTAGGATCGCAACAACAAACAAAAGTTCCGCATGGAGCAAATACAGCCAATGTAAAACGGTATATTGATTTTGCAGCAAAGAATGGAATTGAAGGTGTTTTGGTAGAAGGATGGTATACCGGTTGGGAAGATTGGTTTGGTAACTGGAAAGAAGATGTGTTTGATTTTGTAACAGCATATCCGGATTATGATGTAAACGAATTAAGCAGATATGCAAAGGCAAAAGGGGTGAAACTTGTTATGCATCATGAAACATCCGCATCTGTAACAAACTATGAACGATGGATGGATACAGCTTACCGCTTTATGAAAAATCATGAAATGGATGTTGTAAAAACCGGTTATGTTGGATATATTATTCCAAGAGGGGAGTGGCACGACGGGCAATGGATGGTTAATCATTATAACCGTGTTTTGCAAAAAACTTCAGATTATAGAATTATGGTTGATGCACACGAACCCGTACGCCCCACCGGATTACACCGCACCTGGCCCAACTTGCTGGCATGTGAATCTGCAAGAGGAAATGAATTTAATGCATGGAGCAAGGGCAACCCTCCTGAGCATGAAACAATTTTACCATTTACAAGACTCATGGGCGGCCCCATGGATTATACGCCGGGTATTTTTAAAATTAAAATGAGTACTTACAATCCTTCAACAACGAACCAGGTTCATACTACGCTGGTAAAACAACTTGCATTGTATGTAACCATGTATAGCCCTTTGCAAATGGCAGCAGATCTTCCTGAAAATTATGAAGCATGTGCAGATGCTTTTCAGTTTATTAAAGATGTTGCTGTTGATTGGGATGATAGTAAATATCTGTTAGCTGAACCCGGCGATTACCTGGTTGTTGCAAGAAAAGAAAAGAACAAAGAGAATTGGTTTATTGGTGCTATTACCGATGAACAGGCCAGATCATTTACAACGCCGCTTGATTTTTTAAATAATAAGCAGGCCTATGTTGCAACCATTTACCGTGATGCTGATAATGCAAACTGGCAAAGCAATCCCGAAGCATATGTTATTGAAAAGTTTATTGTTGATAATAAAACAAAACTTAATTTAAAGCTGGCTGCCGGTGGAGGTTGTGCAATCAGCATTATTCCTGCCAACGCAAATGATTTAAAACAAATAAAGAAGTATAAAAAGTAATGAATTCAAAAACGTGATGTTGCTTGTGTGTTTTCTCATCATTGTTAAAAAGTAAAAGCCATTTTTATTTTCAGGAAGAATGGATTGCCCGGTGTATAGTGCAATTCATTTACAGGATCCGTTTCATTACGGAGTCTTGACTCTGTTGCAAACTGAGCTTCATTCCATTTTGTATTAAAAATATTTTCAACAACAGTACCAATTTCAAATTTGCGGAATGCATAGCTGAGCGATGCATCGGTTACAAAATATCCGTTGGCTGTAATACTGTAATCTTCTGTGGCAGACCTGTTTGCCAGATAGCGATAACGGATACTTGCATTCCAACTGTAGTGTTGATAGTTTACACCACCAGTACTTGTAAATGTTGGCGCTAAGGGAATATAGTTTTCTCCTTTCGGATCTTCAATACTTCTTGCATGTGCATAGTTGATATTAGCATCGGCGCTCAGGTGTTTCGTTGCTTGCCAGCGAACAGATACATCAGCACCAACTCTTCTTGTTTTGCCACCGGGTTCAACAATGCCTGCATCACCCACATAGACAAACTCCTGTTCTAAAAACAAATGCCAGGCTGCTGCATTAATGAGTAATGAACTGAACGGTTTCCAGATAAAGCCGAGATCAGATCCATATGATGCCGGTAAAATTTGCCAACCCGTTTGTGGCAACACTACTCGTGTATCGTTGCTGTGAAAACCTTTTCCGTTTTTAAAGTAGAGCTGAAAGTTTTTATTGAAAGTATAATAGATATTCACTTTGGGACTAACGATCATCTTTTGTTGTGATGGCAAGGAGGCTTTCAGTTTATCAGCATAAGCAAAATAAAAATAATCAGCTCTTGCTCCAATGTTGAATACCCAGTTACCTCGTTCAATTTTTTCATCGGCATACAACCATGCATTGGCTTCTTTTACATTACCCATTTGAATGGCTTCGAGTAACTCGGTTTTATTTTTTGTTCGTGATAATTCTGAGTTGGATGTAACATCAAAACGTACACCACTTCCAATACTGCTGATGAAACGTGTATTACCTTTTTCTTTTGTACGTTGCCAGCTTGATTGTACACCATAAATATCTCTGGCTTCCTGCTGACGTATTTGATCACCATTCACCGGATCAATTAAGAAAAATGTGAAGTTGGAAATGAGATTGAAATGGTACCGGGAATAGTACAATTGATGTTCCAGTAAGTCATCATTATGCAAACGCTGCGAAAGTTTTGTATTAAAATTAATACGACCCGTATAACCACCTTCTGTATTATCAATTGCACCAAAGCGGGTAATGGTACCATCAGCAACAGCACGTTCAGGTATTTGACCTGATGCATCCCATTTGCTGTTAAATACATTTGCCTGCAAAGTAAGTTTTGTGTTTTCGTTCAATGCAACATTGTATTTACTCCAGATATTAAAGCGGTTAAAATGTTGTGCACTTTCAAAAGGCCCATCCGAATAAATATATTCAGCGGCAATATAAGCGTTGTGCTTCCGGTTGTTTTTTGGCAGCAGGTTCATCATTACCAGATTACGGTAACTGTTGAACATGCCCACTTCTGTTTGGATGATATTTTGTGTAAGACGGTTAGCGGTTTGTAATTCCACATAGCCGGCTGTATTAAAATTACCTTGTTCGGTGTAATAACTTCCTTTGCCATAATCAATGGCTTTCACTAATTCGGGAATTACAAAATGCATATCGGCATATCCTTGTCCGTGTGCATGCGACACCATGTTCACCGGCATACCATCCACCGTGATTTTTACATCAGTACCATGATCTACATCAAAACCACGTAAAAAGATTTGTTCTGCTTTACCACCGCCCTGGTGTTGTGCAATAAACAAGCCCGGTACATAACGTAAAAATTCCTGTGCAGAACTAACGGGCCGTTGATTCAAATCTATTTTACTGATGGTTGAATATACTTTGTTTGCATTACCGGGAGTGATCACCAATTCTTTCAGATTAAAAGCTGTACGACTGAGCATGATGGTGAATGAAACAGCGGATGCATTCAGTTGTTTCTTAGTATAGCCAATGGCTGAAACAGTTATAGCTTCTTCACCCGGTAAACCCAAAGTGAAGCTTCCATCTTTTCCGGAAGTAGTTATTTTGGAACGTGTTTGCAACACGGCTCCTTCAATTGGTTCGTTGGTAACACTGTCAATAATGCGTCCGGTAATTGTGCTTTGTGCCATAGTGCAAACACTGTACACAAACAATATGAATATGAGAAAATATATTTTCATAAACAGCAGACTCAAGGTTATAAAGTTTTTAATTCCTGTTTAATTTCAGTGGTAACCAGCGGGCCTAATTCAAAACTGCTTTCTAATGCTTCAGTTAGGTATTTTTTGGCAGAAGTTTTATCACCGCTATGTTTTAACAGGATTCCTATATGATAAAGGGCATCGGGTTCAAATGTTTTGTTGATGATACGGCTTTGTGCAATTCTTGTAGCTTCATTCAATTGACCGTTTTTGTATAAAGCCCATGCATAGAGTTCGTACGACTGTGCGGTAGGTCGGTTGCTGATTTCTGTTTGTGCAATTTTCATTGCTGCTTTTGGATTATTCAGTTCATCACTTAGTATACCGAAGAGATATTTATTGTACATATCGCCATAAGCAGGGTTGCTTACTTTGTCGATAAATGCAGAAAGATGTTTGTTCTTAGCATCATTATTTTTTTCAAAGCATGCAATTTCGCTCAGCAACAGATCGTAATCGGGAACAGGATGTTTTTCCTGTAACCACATTAATATTTTTTTAGCAAGCGTTGTATTTTGATCGTTTGAATAGGCGATCCATGCAATGCCTTTCCATGCATGAAAATAATCGGGGTTGTTCGTTACAACTTCAATGTACAGTTGATACGCTTCTTTAATACGGTTATTATGGCCATACATATCGGCCAGGTTTGTTTTTACCCAAAGCAGCAGTTGATCATTTTTTGATTCCTGCACATCAGCATATGCTTTTTCCATATAGCTGATACTTGCTTCACTGTTTCCTTTATAATCTTCCAGCTTAGCAGCACGACTGTAGTAATCAAAATTATTTTTCCAGCGAAGGCTGTTAAGAATAGACTCTGCTTCTTTCATTTGTCCCAGTTCCAGTTTTACATCAAACTGTTGCAGTTTGGTAAAATAGAGATCATCGCCCATAGTTGCAGCAGAATCGAGATAACGATCAGCCTGTAAAAATTTGTGTTGTGTAACACAGTTTGCAGCAAGTGAACGATATATACCGGAACCAAATTTTCGTTGCAGTTGATTGGCTATACGATATAAGCTATCACTTTGAAGTACATCGTTGATATTACCGCTGTATTGAAACCTTCGGCTGTAAAGTCCTGCAAGTTTGATCTGAGCACTCATGTCGTCGTTGTTCTTTTCTTGCAATCGTTTTGCCCAGAACTGCATATCCGCTTTCATCACTTCTGATGAAGCATTTGTGCTTTTCTTTTCCATCAAATTATTGATGACATTTTCCTGTACAACAGCATTATTTTTTGATGAACAGGCAAACAGGAATAAGATACAGCAGCTAATGACAGATAACTTGTACATAAAATTAAATTGTAGTTGATTGGTTTGGTTTTAAAAAGGTGAAGGCTGTAAACCCTTCACCTTTTTATTGATTCTCTTATTACGTACTGTATGAATTAATGAGGCGTTGCGAGGTAAGGGAATGAAGTAAGGAATACTTTATCATTTGCATTTACCTTATCGCTTGTAAGACCCGGGTTTGAAGATCCATCAGGACCGCCAAACAATAATAATAACTCCACATCAATTACATCATCACCTAAAGCACGACCGGTTAAAATATTTGTGCCGTCGAAGAATGTTGTTTTTGGTGCTGTTGTTGATACATTCAACACATCGGTTACAAGTAATCCAATCAGTTGATCAACATTTTGACCCAATGCATTGGTTGTATAACCCGGGTTTAATGCAAGAAAATTTGATTTGAATTTGTTGAAAAATGCTGCATTCATTGCAGTAGGGATGGTTGTGTTAAACGCATCTTTATCTGCACTTGCATTAAATACTGTGTTAATAGCCGGGCGGCCCATTTGATCCTGTATTTCGTATGCCTGTTGAGTAGCAGGAGTATTTTCTTTATTACAGGCAACAAAGAACATTGTTCCTGCAAGCACTGCGTATAAACTTATTTTGAGTTTCATCTTGTTATATTTTTTTTTGATTAGAAATGGTTCAGATTACTTGATTGCTTTTTTTGATTCGGCCCATACACTTAATGCACCGTTACTGCCTGCACCCAATCTTGATTTAGGCACTTCAATTACAATACTCATTACGTTTGTGCCTTTGAATGTGTCATCACCTGGGTTGTTAAAACCTGGAGCAGCACCGGTAATTACTTTTTTAAATTGATTCAGATCAAAAAAGAACGGATCGTCACGTGGGCCTGCAAATACTTTAATGCCATTTTCTTCGCCAAATTTTGCAGCCTGTCCGTAAGGCGTTACATCAGTTTGTACACTAAAGGAGTTGGGAGCAATTACACTTCTTGTTCCTGTAGATGCTGGTTTGTAAGGACCATATACTCTCATTTTTCCATTCATAACAATGGCCTGTAAAACGAGGTCTTCAACGTTGTCACCATTATTGTCGATGTTGAATTCAATAAGTGTTTTCTCATCGAATTTTGCAGCACCGGTTGCTGAAGGTGATAAAAATCCCTGTGTGTTGGCAACAAATACAAGATTGTTGCTGTTTTGGCCATTAAACACATACACATCTGTAATGTCTGTAGTTTGGTTTGATACTGCAGGTGCATCCAGGTGATCAGCAGCATAAAGAATGCCGCCAGTTACAGCTGCAATAGCTGCAACAACAGTTAGTAAAACTTTTCTTTTTTTCATTGTTTGTTTTTTTAATTAAGAAATAAATAATGTTTGGTTGTCTTCATTGCTACTCATAAAAGAGAAGAGCTTGTGCGGATACTCTTAATTACGTTGTTCAATGACCTGCGGATTTTAAAAAAGAAAATAAATTGAAAAAAATTACAGAAAATCTGAGATGTTGTATTGTATACATATTGAGAATATATTTTGTTATTGAAGTAAATATTCTTGTGCTTCATAATAAAAGCAGAAATTAAAAAAGGCCGGTAAAAACCGGCCCCCTCACTTAACCAAAACCAAACTACGGTTTAACTTTTAGGTAACGCAACGGCATCTATTACATGGATTACTCCATTACTTTGATAAACATCTTTAATTGTGATGGTGCTCATGCCACCTTTTTCATCTTTAATCATAAGTTTATTGCCTTTCATAAATAACCAAAGCTTCCCACCCTGTACTGTGGTTAACTCAGCTTTTCCGTTTCCGGTTTTAATGAGGCGTATAATTGATTTTGAATCTAAACGTCCTGCCACAACATGATAAGTAAGTATTGCTGTAAGTATTTCTTTGTTTTCAGGTTTCAATAAGGTTGCTACTGTTCCTGCAGGTAATTTTTCAAAGGCAGCATTTGTATGAGCAAATACGGTAAACGGGCCTGCACTCATTAATGTTTCAACTAAGCCTGCAGCTTTTACAGCGGCTACTAACGTGGTATGATCTTTTGAATTAACAGCATTTTCAACAATGTTTTTTGACGGATACATAGGTGCACCACCTACTTCAACTGTTTTTTCCATCATCTTCATATCCATTTTGTTTTGTGCAATTACAGAGTTAGTTGTAAGAATGACCATCATAGCAAAGGCAAGTAATTTTAATTTTTTCATTGTTCTGATTTTATTGAATGGTGATTGTTAGAATCATTCTGCAGAATGAGCGTTACCGTATTATAAGCCTGCAAGTTTTTATGGGATTACAAAAGGTAACTTACAGACATACGGAAACAACAGAACTACGGATTTGGCAGAAAAAGAATTGTTTAAAAAAAATCCCGCTTTTAGCGGGACTTTTGAAATTTATTATTCAAGGATTGGTCTCAACCATCTGGTCATTTCATCAAGGCTCATGCTTTTCCTTTTGGAATAATCATTCAACTGATCTTTTTCAATTTTGCCTACACCGAAATATTTACTTTCAGGATTTGCAAAATACCAGCCACAAACTGATGATGCCGGGTACATAGCAAGCGATTCGGTTAAATGAATACCGGTTGCTTCTTCTCCGCCAAGCAAATCAAACAATTTATATTTTTCTGTATGATCGGGACAGGCAGGATAGCCCGGTGCCGGACGTATTC
>DAIOWB010000042.1:0-13698 GCA_036758725.1 Lacibacter sp. | reverse complement strand
CATCAAACATCATTGAAGCATTAACAAAAAAACCCGGTATCAGCCAAATGGGAACTGGTCCTGCTGTAAGTAAACCTGTAATACGGGGTTTAGGTTATAACAGGGTTGTAGTAATTAACGATGGATTAAGGCAGGAGGGCCAGCAATGGGGCGATGAACATGGAATTGAAGTAGATGAATACAGTATACAGAAAGTGGAGATTTTAAAAGGCCCGGCATCATTAATGTATGGATCTGATGCAATAGCCGGTGTAATTAATTTTATAACCAATGCACCCATTTCAGAAGGAAATATAAAAGCAAATCTGTTTTCCAACTATCAAACAAATAATCAACAACGAGGCTTTTTTGGAAATGTAGCAGGTAATAAAAACGGGTTTTCATTTAATGTTTATGGATCATTAAAGGCAGCCGGTGATTATGAGAATAAATATGACGGGAAGGTTTTTAATTCAAAATTTAATGAAAAAAATACCGGTGGTTTTATTGGGTTGAATAAAAAGTGGGGGTATAGTCATTTAGTGTTCAGTTCATTTAATCAGCGGCTTGGTTTAGTTGAAGGAGAAAGAGATGATTTAGGGCGGTTTATTAAATATGGCGGAACGAGTCTTGAAGATGTAGTAACAGATGCTGATTTTAAATCCATCAATCCATTTATTCCTTTTCAGCATATTGTACATCAGAAACTGGTGAGTGATAACAGCTTTTATTTAAAAACAGGAAAGTTGAATATAAATGCAGGTGTACAACGAAATCAACGGATGGAATTTGGCAATGCAGAAGATGAAAAAGAAAAGAGCTTGTATTTTGATTTAAAAACAATCAACTATAACATACAATACCATTTAAATTCTTTTCATGAGTGGAAGTTGTCTTTTGGTTTTAGCGGAATGAATCAACAAAATTTAAACAAGGGAGTAGAAGCCATTATACCAGAATATCGTTTAAACGATGCAGGTGCTTTTGTATTTACTCAAAAGAAATGGAAGCAATTAAATTTAAGTGGCGGCATCCGTTTTGATTACAGGCATATAAACAGTTCTGAATTGATAGAGGGGACTGATGTAAAGTTTAATGCATTTAAAAAGAACTATTCAAATGTATCGGGTAGTGCAGGGTTTACTTATGAATTTCCGAAAGGATTATTATTACGTTTTAACCTGGCCAGAGGTTTCAGGGCACCTAACATGGCAGAGCTTGCCAGTAATGGTGCTCACGAAGGAACAAACCGTTATGAAGTTGGAAATAATAGTTTGTTATCAGAAAATAGTTTTCAGGTTGATGCCGGTGTAGAACTTAATACAGAACATCTTTCATTTGGTGTTTCCTTGTTTAATAACAGCATAAAAAATTATATCTACTTTACCAAAACACCTTCACAAAATGGTGCAGATTCAATTGTAATTGTTGACGGTGAAGAGTTTTATTTATTTCGCTTTGATCAGCAAAATGCAAATCTTTATGGTTTGGAATTATCAATAGATATTCATCCTCATCCGTTAGATTGGCTTCATTTTGAAAACTCATTTTCTTTTGTAAGAGGATTGCTTGCAAAACCTGTAGAGGATAACAGAAATATTCCTTTTATCCCGGCTGCAAGGTTGCAAAGTGAATTACGATTTGATTTGTTTCTTAAGAAAAAAGGTCAACTGCAAAACAGTTATTTTAAAATTGAGTTTGATCAGAATTTCAGCCAAATGCATGCATTTACATCATTTAATACAGAGACAACTACTCCTGCATACTCATTATTTAATGCCGGTATGGGAACTGATTATTTAAGAAAGGGTAAAACAATATGCAGTTTCTACCTGGTAGTTACAAATATTTTTAATGTTGCATATCAAAGTCATCTTAACCGTTTAAAGTATACAGCTGAAAACCCGGCAACATCACGAACCGGAATTTTTAACATGGGCAGGAATGTAAGTTTTAAATTGAATATTCCCTTAAGTTCAGTATGGAAATAAGCAACAAACTAATAAAAGCTTCTTTCATTGTTGCTTTCAATTTGTAATTTCATAAAATGGAACTATCAATTAACACACCTGCATTATTATTTCCTGCCATTACCTTATTAATGCTGGCTTATACCAATCGGTTTTTAGCCTTAGCCAGTTTGGTAAGAAGATTGCACATTGAATACAATCAGCAGGAGCAAAGTTCCATGCTTCAAAAACAGATCAACAATTTGCATGTACGAATCAGGTTAATACGAAACATGCAGGCATTGGGGGTATTGAGTTTTTTGCTCTGTGTAATTTGTATGTATTTAATATTCCGTAGTTATCACCTCGCTGCAAATTGGGTTTTTGCTGCAAGTTTATTAAGCCTGCTTATATCGTTAATATTTTCATTAATGGAAATATTTTTAAGTACAAGAGCAATTGATCTTGAACTGAGTGATATGGAATTGGGAAAACAAAACCTCCTGCGGAGAATGCTTGATACTGATGAAGAAGAAGCGTAGCAACTAATTATCGAAAGTTTGCGGAGCAGTGGTTTCATAATCTTCATCATAGTGTACAAAGAAATACAGATAGATAGTGCGGCTGAGGCGCATAATCCATGGCTGCAGCATTAAAAGTAAAAGTGAATTTAAACCCAACCACCAGAATACTCTGTTATCATTAATTGAAACACCAATTAATACCCACCAGGCAACAAAAGTGGCTACTGAAATAGCCACAGTTAAGGCATAGCTCACATAACCGGTACCATACCAAAAGCCCGGTTCCATATCATATTTCTGTTTGCAAACATCACAGGTATCATGCATATCAAACGTATGCTTGAAATTGTAAGCACTGTAATTTTTAAACAGTTTTCCCCTTCTGCAACGGGGGCAGTTCATATTTAAAATACTCAGAAAATAATTGGGCCGCTGCTTGACTGAAGGCATTGAATAAATTTCCGCAAATGTACTTGCAAATTGAGTTGCTCAAAGTGATTTCTATCACTTTGTTTTAATGAATTATGATTGTAGTACAGATTGCACTTTCTTGCGCTCACCAATTTGCTGACGCCATAATGCATAATAAAGTCCTTTTTCTTCAAGCAATGCACTATGCGATCCTGTTTCAACAATTTCACCGCCCTCCAGTACATATATCCGATCGGCATGCATAATGGTCGATAAACGATGGGCAATTAAAATGGTAATCTGGTTTCGTTGCAATGAAATATCACGAATGGTTGATGTAATTTCTTCTTCTGTAATTGAATCAAGCGAAGAAGTAGCTTCATCAAAAATTAACAAGTGCGGATCACGCAATAGAGCACGTGCAATTGACAAGCGTTGTTTTTCACCTCCGCTTAATTTTAAACCTCCTTCACCAATCATGGTATCTAACCCGTTTTCTGCTCTTGAAAGTAATCGTTGACAACTTGCTTTATTTAATGCTTCAATAAGGTCATCTTCCTTTGCATCTGGTTTAACGAACATTAAATTTTCTTTAATGGTACCGCTAAACAATTGTGTATCCTGTGTTACAAAACCTATTTGATTGCGCAGGTCTTCAAAATTGATGGAGTTTTCATCCATACCATTATATAAAATGCTTCCTTCCTGTGGCCTGTATAAACCAACCAGCAATTTCATGAGTGTTGTTTTTCCGCTGCCTGATGGACCAACAAATGCAACGGTTTCGCCAATATTTACATTAAAACTGATATTGGTAATTGCATTTTGTGATGCTGTTTGATGTTTAAAAGAAACATTTTTATACTGAAGATTTTTTATTGAGCCAAGGTGCAACGGATTTGCAGGAACAGATTCAGGTTTCTTTTGCATGAGCACATTAAAATTATTTAATGAAGCCTGTGCTTCACGGTAAGCAAGTAAAATGTTTCCTATTTCCTGCAAAGGCCCAAAAACAAAAAATGAAAATATCTGCATGGTAACCAATTGTCCGGCATCCATTTCATTTCTAAAGATGAGATACATTAAGATGAATAAGATCACCTGCCTTAATGTGTTTACAAATGTCCCCTGTAAAAAACTGATGCTGCGTATGCGTTTTACTTTGGTTAATTCCAACCCGAGTATTTTATAAGTATTCTTGTTTAACCTTCCAACTTCCTGTTCAGTTAATCCCAAACTTTTTACCAATTCAATATTTCTCAATGATTCTGTTGTTGATCCTGCCAATGCAGTTGTTTGACCAACAATAACCTTTTGAATAGATTTTATTTTTTTACTCAGCAAGTTGGTGATAATGGTTAACAGTGTAATACCAACTAAATAAGCAAGGGGAACATACCAGCTGATATAAAGTGCGGCGTAAACAAAAACAAATCCAATACCAATTAAAATTCCAAGAAGTACATTAATACAATAAGTAACAAATTTTTCAACATCGGTTCTTACTTTGGTTAAAATGCTCAGTGTTTCACCGCTTCGCTGATCTTCAAACTCCTGGTAAGGAAGTTTCATGGCATGTTTTAATCCATCAGTAAAAACTTTTGCACCAAATTTCTGAATGATCACACTTAAAAAATAATCCTGAAAGTTTTTAGCAATACGGCTGATCATTGCAACTGTGATGGAAAAGATCAGTATCCAGAATACACCCAATTCCCAATAATTTTTCCCGTTTCTTACAATATTTGCATTCTGCCACCAGAAATGTTGATCCGTCATGGTAGTGGAGGTTCTGAAACTTTCTTTATAATCAGCAGAAAGATTAATGAGTTTACCCAGTAAAATGGGATCCATCAAAGAAAAGCCCATGTTAATGGCAGCCAGAACCATGGTTAAAATAACCAGTCCTTTATAAGGAGTAAAATATTTTACAAGTAATTTCATAAACAGTTAGATAAAAGAAGATTCAAATTCAAAAGTGTATCCAGTTTTAAAAATAAGACAAGTTTGCAGTAATTCATGCTATTGTTGATGTAAACATGTGCTTGTTTGTTTTTTTATGACAGATTACTGCTGAATTTCTATAATTGGCAGGGTTGTATTTAAAGCGTGGTATTAAAAAAAGTAGGTTCTTTGGCAACGATTAATTTTAAAAACTAACAAAGGTTTATATTTAATCAGCAAATAATTTCTTTCATGAAAATAACGGGTATCACAATTATAAGAAATGCAGTGCTTAATGATTTTCCGGTTGTTGAGGCAATTACATCTATACTTCCTGTAGTAGATGAAATGATTGTGAGTATTGATAAAGGCGATGATGATACTGATGGTTTAATCAAATCCATTCAATCAAAAAAAATAAAAATAGTTTACAGTACATGGGATATGAACTTACGTAAGGGAGGTGAAGTATATGCTATTGAAACCAATAAAGTGATGCAACAGGTTTCTGCAGATACAGATTGGATTTTTTATATACAGGCCGATGAAGTGATACATGAAAAATATCATGAAGTAATAAGACAAACTGCAGAAAAATATTCAACTAATTCAAAAGTGGATGGCTTACTTTTTAAATACTTGCATTTTTACGGAACCTATGATTATGTTGGAGATAGCAGGAAGTGGTATATGTATGAAGTAAGGATGATAAAAAATAATCCGGAGATAAAATCATATAAAGATGCCCAGGGATTTAGAAAAGGAGAACAGAAAATTAGTGTGGTGCCTGTTGCAGCAGAAGTATATCATTACGGCTGGGTAAAAAGCCCTGTGCAAATGAAACAGAAATTAAATCATGTTTCCAGGTTCTGGAATGAAGATGAAGAGTTGGCTGCAAAAAAAACAAATGAATCGGATGTGTTTGATTTTAATGATTTCGATTCTTTACGCAGGTTTACAGGAACACATCCTATAGTTATGCAAAAAAGAATTGAAAGCCACAATTGGAAATTTGAACTGGATATTCAAAAAAAGAAGTTTTCAATAAAGGAAGGACTGTTATACTTCATTGAAAAACTAACAGGGAAACGTCTCTTTACATTTAAAAATTACCGGATTATTAAAACAGTTTAAACCATCGTTTTATTTTTTCTTTTCTTAAAACTGAAGAAGGTGGTTCATTTAATATACCACGGAAAGGCTGGCCTTTCATTATAAAATAGTTGTTGAAAGCAGAATTGCTGATGCCCCATTTTAAAAGAAATTGTTTTCTGCCATTATTTTTTTTAATGCGCCCGGTAGATTTTGTTTGAAAATGATACACAAAACTTTTGCCCACACCTTTGTAATATCTGCATCCAACCTGCCAGAGCTTCATTGCTAAATCATCATCACTGGCCATGCCCGGACTGAAGTCGATACTAAAACCACCAATGATATTCCAGTATTTTTTTGAAATAACACAAGGCGGCCACGATGATCCGCTCCAGTCGTTCTTTTGAAATCCGTTCAATGCATTTAATAAATCGGTTTCTTTAAAAGATGAAACATCTGTTCCAAAGTCTGCAACAACAACTGCCGCATTACCCGTATCAATCGGTTCAATCATGGTTGCGGATAACATAAAATTATCCGTTTTTATTTCTTCAATTTCCTTTGCTAAATAAGTATCCCAACCAGGGCAGCAATACATATCATCATTCATATAAACGATGTAATCTTTTTCAGCATAAGTTGCAGCCATATTTACTGCTATACAAATGCCGGCATTAGTTGGAGTATAAGAGTAAGTAAGTCCTTGTTCTTTCGCCCATTCAAGTGTGCCATCATTCCCTTCATTGATGTGCAAAATGATCTGATTATTGTAACCTGAATTTTTACGAATACTTTCAACACATAGTTTTACATAAGCATAATTATTCCATGTGGGAATGATGATTGAAAACATAAATGCAATATTAATGAACCTTTTTTTATTAACCTGCCCAACCCTCTCTGTCTAAACTTCTGTATTGAATAGCTTCTGCAAGATGTTCAATTTTTATATCATCACTTTGTGCAAGATCAGCAATAGTACGGCTTACTTTTAAAATACGATCATAAGCCCGGGCACTTAAATTCAATTTGTCCATAGCAGCTTTCAATAATGTTTGCCCTGCCTGTGAAATTGCACAAATTTCTTTCAGTTGTTTACTGCTCATTTGTGCATTGGCATATACACCATCATCTGCTTTATAACGTTCGGCTTGTATTTCTCTTGCAATCATTACCCGTTCACGAATAACAGCACTTGATTCACTGTTTTCAACTCTTGATAGTTCACTGAACGGTACTGGTGTTACTTCAACATGTAAATCTATACGGTCGAGTAACGGCCCCGAAATTTTATTGAGATATTTCTGTACAGCACCGGGTGGACAGGTACATTCTTTTTCAGGATGATTATAAAAACCACAAGGGCATGGATTCATTGATGCAAGTAACATAAACGATGCAGGAAAATCAATGGCTACTTTTGCTCTTGAAATGGTAACTCTTCGTTCTTCCATTGGTTGGCGCATCACTTCCAGTACAGTTCTTTTAAACTCAGGCAACTCATCTAAAAACAAAACACCATTATGTGCTAATGAAATTTCTCCCGGTTGTGGATTGGTACCGCCGCCTACCAATGCAACATCACTGATGGTATGATGTGGTGAACGAAACGGACGTTTTGAAATTAATGTAGAATTCTCCGGTAACTTACCGGCCACACTATGAATCTTTGTTGTTTCCAATGCTTCCTGTAAACTCAATGGCGGCAATATAGTTGGTAAACGCTTTGCCAGCATGGTTTTGCCGGCACCGGGCGGACCAATTAAAATAGCGTTATGGCTTCCTGCTGCTGCAATTTCTAAAGCCCGTTTAATATTGCTTTGTCCTTTCACATCAGTAAAATCAAAATCAAAATTGTATTGTGCATTAAAAAATTCTTCTCTTGTATTTACAACAACAGGTTTTAATGAAGTTTCATCTTTAAAGAAGTTGATGACATCATTGATGTGTTCTACTCCATAAACATACAGGTTGTTTACCATGCCTGCTTCCTTAGCATTTTGTTTGGGAACAATTAACCCTTTGAAATTTTCTTTGCGTGCCTGTATGGCAATGGGCAATGCACCTTTAATGGGTTGAATGCTTCCGTCTAAACTCAACTCACCCATAATTACATAATCACTCAATCTTTCCGGGTTGTCAATTTGTTCAGTTGCACCTAGGATGCCAATAGCTATTGAAAGATCAAATGCAGTACCTGTTTTTTTAATATCGGCAGGAGCAAGATTTACAACTACTTTGGTACGTGGAAAATAATGGCCTGTTGTTTTAAGAGCGCTTTCAATGCGTTGTTCACTTTCTTTTACCGCATTATCGGGCAGGCCAACCATAAAAAATTTTTGGCCGCTGCTCACATTTACTTCTACCGTAATGGTAATGGCATTTACTCCGTATACAGCGCTTCCAAAGGTTTTAACCAACATGAATTTGAAGTGTGAAATTTAAAAAGACAAGTTAATAAGAATTTGGGAGATCAACAGATTCGTACTTTATTAAGAATTGTTCAGGTTAGTTGGAAAATAAATTGATGGGTGCATCAAAACCATAAGGCTTCATGACCAAGCCATACCTGCCATATCAGAGTGATAAAAGCAAGCAGAGAGTATAGAATTTTTCTTGTAAAAAACCTGATGGCTTTCTTGTTTGGCTTAAAGCCTAGGCGCTCAAAAAAATCTGAGAAAAAAGTACTGCCATCTTCTTCCGAAACACCGTGCTGTGAAAGAAGCAAACATCTCCCATATATAATATGTTGTACTACAGTTAGTGCAAGAATAGGTACAGCAATTTGCCAACTAATAAGAAATGGTATAAAGAATGCGCCAAAAGTAAGAACCCCATGAAGAATAAAGATTGTTTCTTTTTTGATTTTATGATAGTTCATCCGGATATATATATTAAAATTACCTAAACACGTCAATTAAAATTAAACAAGTAACTATAAAATATTTAATGAATTCTGTAAATAATTAGTAAACCACTTTCCATTTGAATCTATTATATATAATTTACTTTTCTACCTCCGCAGATTCACTATTCTCCCTTTTCCAATAGCAGCCGGTAGAACAGTAAGTGAATCATTATTTAATAGCAGCACTCTGCCTTCCGGTTTCATATCCCACATGGTGCCGGTAAAAAAAACATTGATGCCATCATGTATGTTTGATTGTACAGCCCGTTTACCCATGCTGTATTTTACCCATGCATCTCCTTCTGCTATTTTTTTATAATCAGTTGTATCTACATCAACAGGTGCTTTAAAACCATTATATCCTTTCCACGGCGCAAGCCAGATGCTATCTGTATCAGCAAGTGATGGAACAACAATAAAATCAACTTTATTTGTAATGGTTCTATACGTTTCAGGATACCAACTATCAGCACAAATAAGTACAGCCATTCTGCTTGCCTTTGTTTCAAAGATGGGCTGCTGTTCTGCTTTGCCACTTTGTGTAAAACCTTGTTCACTATCAATAGGAAATATTTTTTTCACTAATGGCAAAATGATTTTTCCATCATTGCCAAATACAACAGAGGTATTGAAAATCTCGGCTCCGGTTTTAATTTCTAAATTTCCTACTTTGTTTACTGATGCATCAGGCAGTACAATGGAGCCGGCAACAATGGTACAGTTGTAATCTTTAGCAAGTGTTGAAAAGATTTGCTGATACTGTTCAGCCATTTGTTTTGCCTTCATGTGAAAAATGGCATATTTGGTTTTGTCTTTTGCCGGCGATTGAATATAGCTGAATAGAAATTTAAACATGTTGGATGTAACCAAGGTTGCCATGGCATCGTTGATGTTTGTTTGCTGATAGATTTTTTCTTTTTCATTGGCAGCAACCAGCCAGGTTCCGATATATTCAGGAAGTACCACAACCGATTTTTCTGTTAACTTATTTTCTCTTTTCAATTGTTCAAAATAAAAACGGAGAGTAGTTTCAAAATTAAACGCAGTAGAATAATTTAATGGAGTAAGATAGGGTTGTATGCCGATCAGATTTCCATTGCCTGAATCTATACCAGCTTCAATATATTCAAACCTGCTTTTGTATTCTGGTGTTTTGGTCCACCCGGTTTTATGTTCACGAGCTCTGTCTGTAATAGCCCACATGTTGTAAACAGCCAGAACAACAGTCAGTATTATACCGAAGTGCAGAAGCCATTTTTTCATACCGAAAATTTTGTTCAAATTAAAACGAATTGGGATAGAAACACTGATAACATCTATTTGAAAAGCGCAATACTATTCCGTTTTCATCAGCTAAGATCAGCCCAATCTGTGTTTCTATCAAATGAATTAGAGCTTCTCCAGCATTTCAACCACTTTTTCCCGTTTCAATATCAGGTAACCAAACCGGTCGTTGCTGATACCTTCCTTCAGTTGATAACTGAACTGCAGTTGTTCATCTGTTGCAGTAGTTTCAAAATAACGGAATGAAATATTGGGATATACTTTCAGCTCTTCACCTATTTCATACAAATGAGTAGAAAGAATAAACAAGGAATTTTTAATCTTCAATAAACCTTTTATCACCGTGCTGCTGCAATGCATGGCATCCTGTATATTAGTTCCTTTAAACAATTCATCAATTAATACCAGCCACTTTCTGCCATCAGTAATTTTCAACACAGTATTTTTTATCCTTTGTACTTCATTAAAAAAATAACTTTCACCTTTTACTATGTTATCATTTACCTGTATGTTACTCAGCAATCCATCAAACAAACTCAGTTGCATACTTTTTGCAGGTACACCCATACCTACATGTGCCAGGTACACGGCACAACCAACTGATTTAATAAACGTACTCTTACCCGCCATGTTGGCTCCGGTTAAAAATAAAAAATTGGTTTGCGGATTGAGTGTTACATCATAAGCAACAGGAGTTTGCAGCAACAGGTGATATAAGCCATTAGCCTGTATCATGGGTTCATCACTTTCCTGCATGGTTGGAAAGTGCAGGTTGAATTTTTGTACTGCCATGGCCATACTATACAATGCATCCAGTTTCTGAAAAAGATCAATCAGTACTTCTGCATCTTGTTTAAATTCATAACAAAGAAAATGACCAAAGCGAAGCATTTTTGCAACCGGAAGATTCTTTGATTTATCAGTTGCAATGATCTGTTGAACTTTATTATCCTTTAATCTTTTCCTGATTTCTGAAACAATAGCCAGCAAAAGGGGAGAGCTTTCATCAGTTGATAATAACAGATGCAATTGTTGCATCCCTTTTAGAAAGTCGATGAAATGGCCAACACTGTACCTTATCAGTCTGTAATCATGTGTATCAAACACTCTATAAATAAATGCCGGAACAGGGGAATAACTATCCGGAATTTTATCAAACGGGTATCCATAAAACTTTTGTAAAACCAATATGGTTCCATTGGTTATTTGTTTGGGCCACTGAGGCAAAACGTTCCCAATTTGTTTTAAAGCATCCTGTGTTTGTTGAATTTTTTCTAGTTGATGAAGTGGATGTGTAAGTAAATATTGTAACCGTTCTTTTCCTCCATCAGTTAAACAAAAATTAATACGGTGCAGCAATGAATACTCTTCTTCATTGTTGAGGATTGAAAGATCGTAATATGTGACTTTATCTATTTCCATGAAGCCCCTCCCATCCTCACCGCCTGCTGGCGGTAGGAGAAAAACCTATCTGTTGAATAATAATCGTTGTCCTTTATTAGATTCATTTATAGCACCATTTTCATAAACTAAGTTGCCATTTACAAATGTATGGCTGATGATTGCAGGAAATGTAAATCCTTCCAACGGACTCCAGCCACATTTGTATAAAATATTTTCTTTGTGTACTGTTGAAGATTGATTTAAATCAACCAATACCAGATCTGCATAATACCCTTCACGGATATAACCACGATCTTTGATTTGAAAACATTCTGCAACAGCATGGCTCATCTTTTCAGCAATTTTTTCTAAACTTATTTTCCCTTTTTTATAATAATGCAACATTAGTAATAAAGGATGTTGTACAAGTGGTAAGCCAGCATGAGCAGACTCGTATTCTCCCCTCTCCTTTGAAGTGGGGTTAGGGGTGAGGTGCTTTTCTTCCATTGTATGCGGTGCATGATCTGTAGCAATCACATCTAACCTGTCATCGAGCAAAGCATTCCATAAAGCTTCTTTGTTTTCTTTTGCTTTAATGGCAGGATTGCATTTAATCTGGTAACCAAGTGTTGCATAATCATCAGCAGTAAAATGTAAATGATGCACACATACTTCACTGGTAATTCGTTTTTCTTTTAACGGCATCAGGTTTCCAAATAATTCAAGTTCTCTGGCCGTGCTGATGTGCAGTATATGTAAACGGGTATTGTATTGCCTTGCAATTTGTATGGCCATAAGTGATGATTCATAACAGGCTTCTACATTCCGTATGATTGGATGATCAGCAGCAGTTAATGCTCCTTTCTCAGCTTTCAGTTTATCATAATTCTTTTTTATGATGGTTTCACTCTCACAATGTGTAGCAATAAGCATTTCACTTTCCCGAAAAACTTTATCAAGTGTGTTATAATTATCTACCAGCATATTTCCGGTACTGGCGCCCATGAATATTTTTATACCACAGATATCGTTTTTAAAATCATTGGCTTTTAATGTATCATCAGCGCTTTGGTTACTGGTTCCCATGTAAAATGAATAATTAGCCAGGGATGTTTGTGATGCAATGCGGTATTTATTTTCCAGTAATTCTAAGTTCAATGCATTGGGAATGGTGTTGGGCATTTCCATAAAAGATGTAACACCTCCTGCAACTGCGGCTTTTGCTTCGGTATAAATAGTTCCTTTATGAGTAAGGCCGGGTTCACGGAAATGCACCTGGTCATCAATTACACCAGGAAATAAATACTTGCCATCAGCGTTTATTTCTGTTAAGTTTGAATTGGATTGAATTGATCCTGCTACTTTTTCAATGCGGCCATTTCTGATTATTACATCATTTGCACTGATTTTACCTTCATTTACAACCAAACAATTTTTCAGCAGATAATTTTGCATAACTTATTTTTGACAATGTTTAAAACGAATCTGAACTTTCAAAAGTTTCATCGGTTTGTGCAGCAATATTGTTCAGGCATAACTTTTGAAAAGTTGTTTTTTTAAGAGACTATATTTACCATTAAATAACAACCGCATGCAATTTAGTAAATGCATTTTAAGTGCAGCCCTGCTTTTCACATCCTTTTTCTCTGTTGCCCAAAGTTCTTATATGCAACAGAACTCAAAGCATATACATTTTATTGACAGGCTGGAGATTAAAACAGGCACCATCAGCGATTTAAACTTTACAACCACCAAACCTTATGATCGTCGTTATGCTGTTGAATGGCTGGCTGCAAAGGCTGATTCCATGCGGGCAATTACACCTTTGTTCTTTAATACCGATACGCCGCTCATTCTGAGCAAAGTGGATCAGTATAATCTCCGCAGTTTGTATCTCAATAATCAGGAATGGTTTAAAGGTGACAGATCTGTCTTCAAAAGCAAAAAACCATTTCTTAAAAATTTTTATAAAACACCGGCAAGCTTTATTGAAAAATATGGCGAAGATTTTTTTATAGCAATCAATCCAATGATCAATTACCGTCAATCGGTTGAATTGAAAAATACTTCGCAGAATACATTCATTAATCAGCGTGGATTAAATGTTAGAGGTGGTATTGGTAACAGAGTTGGGTTCAGTGCCATGATTATGGATGTGCAGGAGCGTGGTCCTTTGTTTGTTCAGAAATGGATTGATAGTTTGGATGCTGTTCCCGGTGCT
>DAIOWB010000041.1:0-13727 GCA_036758725.1 Lacibacter sp. | reverse complement strand
TTATCACGAAAGAAATCATAGCTGTGATAAATTTCTTCATTGAAACGATCGGGCCGCATCCAACTTGCCAGGTGTACTTCATATACACTCCATGGTGCTTCCAGTTTGTTATGATCTTTTCTTTTCTCCATCCACTCTTCATCTTTCCATTCATAATCCATTTGCCAGGTTACTGATGCTGTTTTTGGACGCACTTCCCAGTAATTTGCATAAGGATCACCTTTATCTAATTTCATTCCTGCATAACCATGAATATGATATTTATAAGATTCACCTTGAGCTATGTTTGGAATAAAACCTTCCCAGATTCCTGATTTATCCAGGCGTACAAATAACGGATGTGCTTCTTTATTCCAGTTATTAAAATTTCCAATTACTGATATGAAAGATGCATTTGGTGCCCAAACTGCAAAATAATATCCTTTAACTCCCTGCACTTCCATTAAGTGTGAACCAAATAATTCGTAACAACGGTAATTGGTCCCGTTTTGAAAATTGGCAATATCATCACCTTCAAATCTTGAATAATTCCAAACAGGTTTGCTTGTATCAACAAAATGAAAATCTTCGTATTTTTTTGCTGCAGTCACTTCTTCTTTTGGGATTTGCTGGTTATTTGTTTTAGATTTCTTACCTGTAGTTTCAGCAACTGTTGTTGATGTCCCTGTTTTTTTTGCTTTGGCCATAAAATAAAATTAAAGGTTGAGCTTTTGTATGGAAATATAACACATTCACTCTTGTATTACAAATTGTAAATGGAAAAGGATGATAAAAAAAGCCTGCAAAATTCATTTGCAGGCTTTCTTAAAATTGAGAAAAATTATTTCAGCTCTAAAATCAGATTACTCATAGGCATCAATGTCATTGTAGATTCTAATTGAAATTGCTGGCCGGCTGCAATATCAAATGCAGAATTAAAGCCTTTTGTTCTTTCATTAAACCTGGAAAGATCAATAGTCATTGGTTTATCATTTGTATTCATAATACACATGATAGTTTGTTTAGCATCATAACGGAAATAAACATACACCCCGTCTATTGGATAATATTGCATCATCTTTCCGGTTTTAATAGCGGATGATGATTTACGAAAGTTTGCAAACTTCTTTATGTAATTGAATAAGGAATTCTCCTTTGTAGTTCGTCCTTCTGCAGTAAATTTATTTGCAGCATCACCTTCCCATCCTCCGGGAAAATCCTGGCGAACATATCCATCGTTAGGAGATGTAAAACCTGTCATTAAAATTTCGTTTCCATAATACATTTGAGGAATGCCACGGCATGTGAGCAACCATGAAAAAGCCATTTTGTATTTGGATGTATCTTCTGCAACCGTTGAATAAAAGCGGTTGATATCATGATTGTCTAAAAAAATCACCTGGCGCATGGGATCTTTATATACTACATCCTGTGCTAATGTGGAATAAAGTTTATTTACACCTTCTGTCCAACCGAATTTTTCATTAACTGCAGGAGTAATACCATAGAATAATGTTTGAAAATCGGTTGTAGCCTGCATGTTGCTTTTGTATTTGATGTTAAATACATTTTCGCAGAAATAAGCCTGGTTAATTACTCCATGCACCCATGTTTCACCAAAAATACTGATGCTCGGAAATTCGTCATACAACGCCTTATTGCAACGATTCATGAACTGCAGGTCATTATATGCATAAGTATCAATACGCCATCCATCAACTCCAAATTCTTCTACACTCCATAAAGCGTTTTGAATTAAAAAGTTTGCGACAAAGGGATTACTTTGATCCCAATCGGGCATGCTTGTAACAAACCAACCATCCGTCATAATTTTTTTATCAGCTGCAGAAGCATATGGATCAAATAGAATCTGATCCTTATAATTTGTTTGAGTGAACTTAGGCCAGCGATGAAACCATGTACTATCCGGTTGATCTCTGAATAAATGATGATCTAAACCTACATGATTATATACAGCATCCTGAATGATTTTCATACCCTTTGCATGAATTTCATTCACCAGATTCTTATACGCATCATTACCACCTAAACGGGGATCTACCCTATAATGATTGGTAAATGCATAACCATGTTCTGTACGGTTTGGCATATCATTTTCAAACACCGGATTTAACCATATTGCAGTTACACCAAGATCTTTGAGATAATCCAAATGATTTTGAATTCCCTTTAAATCACCTCCATGCCTGTTAAAAACAGTATCTCTCCGTAGTGTTTGATCTTTCATGCCCGGTATACGATCGTTAGAAGGATCGCCATTACTGAAACGATCAGGCATAATGAGATAAACCAGATCAGATGATGTTACACCTTGTGCATATTGCAATCCTCTGCCCGGATGCCGATAGGATAAAGAGAATTCAAAATTTACCGGTTCATTGCCTTTTTTTGATTTGATTCCTAGTGTACCGGGTTTTGCAGTTTGCCCGATAGTTATATCAAGAATAACATAATTTTTATTCTGAAACCTGTTTACCTTATTTAATGTAACACCCGGGTAATTAACTGCAAATGCAGTATGTGTGCCAACATCAGTTGCATGAATCATTACCTGTATTTTATTATACTTCATTCCAATCCACCAGT
The DNA here is from genome assembly GCA_036758725.1 of Lacibacter sp. Taxonomy (GTDB): domain Bacteria; phylum Bacteroidota; class Bacteroidia; order Chitinophagales; family Chitinophagaceae; genus Lacibacter. The sequence goes on along the minus strand of DAIOWB010000041.1, from coordinate 11,141 downwards.
TGGAAGGATAAATACTGTATGTAACCTGTGCAAATGAAAAAGTTACTGCAATCAACAATAACTGTAAAGAGAGAACTATTTTTTTTATCATAATTATAATTTTGCCAAATTTATAATGGCATGATTCGAATATTTAGAACATGCTATTCCTATGAATTATTTTTTAACCTGAGATTTAAAAATGCTGCAACAATCATTGAACAACCTCCTAATACAATGGTATAAATGGCATTTCCATCAAAAAGATATTTTGTAAATATTCCCAATAATGTTGCTGCAAGAATTTGGGGAATTACAATAAAGAAATTAAAGATACCCATGTACACACCCATCTTATGTTGTGGTAATGATTGTGTTAACATGGCATAAGGCATTGCAAGTATACTTGACCATGCAAAACCAACACCTGCCATACTTATAATTAATAGATACTCATTCTTAAACAAATAAAATGAGATTAATCCCAAGCCCCCTGCAACTAATGCAATTAAATGTGTAACCGGCCGGGAGAAGTTTTTTGCTAATACAGGCAACAGAAATGCAAACAAAGCAGCAAAGCCATTGTAACAAGCAAATAAAACACCTACCCAATTTCCAATTTTATTATACTCAGCCGATGTAGCATCGGTGGTGTTGTAAATATGTTGCGCCAGTGCAGGTGTTGTATAAATCCACATAGCAAATAAAGCAAACCATGAAAAGAACTGAACAACTGCAAGCTTTTTCATTGTTGTTGGAAGAAAATTAAGATCGTCCATTATTTCAACCAAACCATTATCACTTTTATTTTTATGAAAAAAACCAGCCAGTAATTGGAATATTCCAAAAGTGGCAATACCTCCTGTTAATACATATAGTTCTTTTTCTAACTGATGTGCTGCATTCAAATTATAAATGTATAGAGCCGCTGTAAGACCAGCACCAATCATAAACCAGATTAAACCTTTTGATGTAAATACTGAAGCAGCCGTTTTAATAACAACATGTTCATGATCCCCCTCTTCACTTATGCCAAAACTTTTCATTTCAGCAGGCGAATATTCTTTTGTTGTAAAAACGGTATAAGCAATTGCTGCAAGAAATACAACAGCCCCTGCAATAAAAGAAATCTTTACTGAATCTGGTATAACGCCGGGATCTGCAGTATTTGCCACACCAAACATTGTTAAAAAATAAGGCAATACAGATGAAATAACAGCTCCTATTCCAATAAAGAAACTCTGCATGGCAAAACCGGTTGTTCGTTGTTCATCGGGCAGCATATCACCAACAAATGCACGGAAAGGTTCCATTGAAATATTAATAGATGCATCAAGTAACCACAACATAATAGCTGCCATCCAAAGTGCCGATACATTTGGAAAAACAAATAAAGCTATTGAAGCTAATATTGCACCGATCATAAAATACGGTCTTCTTCTTCCCCATCTGCCCAACCAGGTACGGTCGCTCATGTGACCAATGATCGGTTGAATTATAAGACCGGTGAGTGGAGCTGCAATCCAGAGAATAGGAATAGCTTCAATCTTTGCACCCAATGTTTGAAAGATCCTGCTCACATTTGCATTTTGCAATCCAAATGCAAATTGAATTCCAAGGAATCCTACACTCATGTTTATTATTTGTATTAAACTGAGTTTTGGTTTGCCAACTGGTAATAAATCTTTCATAACAATCGTTTTGTTAATCCCGATAGGGATGGATTAATTTTTAAATCGGTTTAAGAATTTTTGCTGTAATCAATACTTATTAGATTACAAATCCATCAGGTATGATTGCTCCCTTTTTTACAACAACAATTCCATCTTTTACAGTATATAAAGAATGATCTGTATTTGCTAAATGAGAACCTCCGTTAATTCGTACATCATTTCCAATACGGCAGTTCTTATCAATAATGGTATTTTTAATATAACAACGCTCTCCTATTCCAATTTTAGGAATCCCCCTTTCTGCTGCATGATTCATCTCTTCAAGCGTTTCATAATAATCACCTCCCATAATATAACAACTTACAATGGTGGTTCCATGCCCTATTCTTGTTCTTATACCAATTACACTGTTTTCAATGCGGCTTGCAAGTATGATAGAACCTTCGGCTATAATCGTTTTTTCTAAAGTAGTACCACTGATTTTTGCTGGTGGTAACATACGTGCTCTTGTATAAACAGGCTTGGTATTATCAAACAAATTAAAATCAGGTATTTCCTGTGTTAATGCAAGATTGGCTTCAAAGAATGAATAAATATTTCCAATGTCTGTCCAGTAACCATCATATTGATAACTGATGACTTTGTATTTTTCAATAGAGGCAGGCATAATTTCTTTTCCAAAATCAGTAGCATCTTTATATTCATCTTCTAAAAGATCTGTCAATAATTTTTTATTGAAAATATAAATACCCATTGATGCCAGGTAATTACGGCCCATGCCTTTCATTACGTCTCCGGTATCGCTTACCCAATCTTCTAATATTTCTTTTTTTGGCTTTTCTATAAAAGAAGTAATTAAACTTTTTTCATCTGCTTTTAAAATTCCAAATTCAGGCGCTTCCCTATCTCCTACGGGAATAGTTGCAATGCTGATATCAGCTTTCTGATCAATGTGATCCTGTATCATTTGTTGAAAGTCCATCTGGTATAACTGATCACCCGACAGAATGAGAATATATTCTGCATCATGTTGTTTTACATGACGTAAACATTGGCGTACTGCATCGGCGGTTCCCTGGTACCAACCCGGGTTATCGGGTGTTTGTTCTGCAGCAAGAATATCAACAAACGCACTGCTGAACATACTGAAATGATAGGTATTCTTGATGTGTTTGTTAAGAGATGCTGAATTAAATTGCGTTAATACAAACATACGGTTGATGCCTGAGTTAATACAATTTGAAATAGGGATATCAACTAAACGATATTTTCCTGCAATTGGAACGGCTGGTTTACTGCGGCTGGCTGTTAGTGGATACAACCTTGTACCTGCTCCGCCTCCAAGAATAATTGCTAAAGTGCTTTTTGTTGCTGATGTTGCCATAAAAATAGATTTTGAATACTACTGATATTAAAAATACTTACTTTAAACTTTTATATAAATCGATATAACGTTTAACACTGTTTTCCCAACTGAGATCGATCTTCATCATTTGTTTTCTGGCTGATTGAAAAAGTTTTTTATTAGTATACATTTCACATGCACGCCAAATTCCATGACAGATATCTCCAACTGATGCATCATTAAATAAAATACCATAGCCTTCTTTTTCACCTATATCTTTTACCGTATCTCTAAGGCCTCCTGTATTTCTTACTAAAGGTACGGTGCCATAACGCATGGAGTACATTTGATTTAATCCGCAGGGTTCTACCCGGCTTGGCATTAATAAAAAATCGGCCCCGGCATACATCAAGTGGCTGAGCGCTTCATTATATCCTATATAACAGCTGTAATCACCTTGTGATAAAGAATTCATACCATTCAATTGGGCTTCAACTTCGGGTTCGCCACTACCCAGAATAAGAAAATTCATTCTTCTGCCAATATTATAAAATGAATCTCCAATTACTGCTGGTAATAAGTCGGCTGCTTTTTCACCTACCAATCTACCTATAAAAACAAAAAGCGGTTTGTTGAGATCTAAACCAAACGTTTCACACAATAATGCTTTATTTTTTGCTTTTCCTTCTTCAATTGTATCTATACCATAATCATCCTTTATATATTTATCTGTTACCGGGTTCCAGACTTCATAATCTATCCCGTTTAAAATACCAACGCATTTTCCTCTTTCATATTCAAACAAAGCTTCCAGTCCATTACTTATTGATCGTAACTCATCAAGATAACTATTACTTACTGTTGTAACTTTTGAGGCACATTTAATTGCACTTGCCAGTGGGTTTATTTTGTTATTCCATTCCAGCATGCCTCTTTTCCATTCATCGTATGGTGGCAGAAAAGTGCTTTTATCCCAACCCATCCATCCCTGGTATTGAGCATTATGAATGGTAACTACTGTTGGAATGTTTGCAAGCTGCTTGTAGCGGTAACAATATTGCATCATAAAGGGTATAAGCCCTGCATGATAGTCGTGTACATGCACCACATCTGGCTGATGCATCCATGCAGCAAGCCAATCTACGACTGCAATCTGAAAAGCAGTAAAACGCTGGGCATCGTCATCATAACCATAAATTTTCTCCCTGTCGAGTAAGCCATAAATATCAACCAGGTATAAATCAAATCCCAGCACATTGTTTTTTTCTTTGATGATAGTATAATCAAAAAAATAGTCGCCCAGGTTTGAACTTCCTTTATGAACCACCTCCCATTCGTTATTACTTAAGAATTTGGTACGGTACATGGGCATTACCACTTTTGTTTGATGGCCGGCTTCCTGTAAATATTTAGGAAGAGCTCCCACTACATCGCCTAAACCGCCTGCTTTTGCAACCGGATAACATTCTGCACTTACATGTATTATTTCCATTAAATCGAGATTGAATATAATAATGCTTCAATATAGTAAGAGTTTGCTTTCATTCCATCTTTCAACAAATAATTTTTAATCAGCTTATTTCTTTTTACTTTCAGGAATTACAAACCTTTTTACTAACAATTGTTATGAGCCAAACAAATCAATCAAATCTCCAACCTACTAATTACGGTGCTTTAGGTACATTAATTACTGTTTTTTTCTTTTGGGGCTTTATTGCTGCCGGAAACAGTGTATTTATTCCTTTTTGCAAACACTATTTCCATTTAGACCAATTTCAAAGCCAGCTGATTGATTTTGCCTTTTATACAGCTTATTATGTTGGCGCTTTAATTCTTTTTATTTACGGTGCCTTAGCCGGTAAAGACCCTGTTGGAAAATGGGGCTATAAAAAAAGCATTATTTACGGATTGCTTTTTTCTGCCATAGGTGCTGCGGCTATGATTATAGCAGTTAATGCTAATGTATTTACAGGTATGCTAGTTGGATTGTTTATTGTTGCGTTAGGTTTTTCATTGCAACAAACTTCGGCTCAGCCATTTGCTATTACTCTTGGCGACCCATCAACAGGAACAAGCCGTGTAAACCTTGGTGGTGGTGTAAATTCTTTTGGAACAACAATTGGCCCGATAGTAGTTGCATTTGCATTATTTGGTACAACTGCTGCTATTACAGATGAAAAAATTCAATCTCTTCCATTAAGCAAAGTCATTGTTCTTTATACAGCTGTTGGTTCCTTATTTATTGCTGCTGCAGCTTTATTCTTTTTCTCCAAAAAAGTACCTGCCGGAATTAATGATGAAAAAATTGAGAGAGAAAATAAATCATTGATAACGCTATTAATTATTACAGTATTGCTGGCTGCTTTCTTTACACCTGTGTTTAAAAGTTATAAAAGTGAAGAAGCGATTAAAATTGTACAGTTAAACGATGAAGTAACGGCATTAAATAAACAATTAACCACCACTACAACAGATACACAAACTATTTCAACAGCCATTCAACAAAAAACAGATGAGATTACTGCATTACGTCATCCGCTTGAAAAATACAGAATGAAATGGTTGTTTGCTGCACTGGGTGTTGTAATTCTTGGATTGTTATTTGCCAATATGAGTGCACAGAAAAAATCAGAAGGTTGGGGTGCCATGCAGTATCCGCAATTGGTTTTAGGCATGCTGGGAATTTTTATCTATGTAGGTGTTGAAGTTGCCATTGGAAGTAATTTAGGTGAACTGTTAAAACAAAAAGAATTTGGTGGATATCAATCTTCACAAATTGCTCCGTTTGTTTCAATGTATTGGGGAAGCTTGATGATTGGACGATGGGCAGGCGCTATCAGTGCTTTTAATTTTTCAAAAAGCACAAAAAATATTTTATTGGTTGTAGTTCCCCTTGTTGCGTTTGGAGTTATTATCGGAGCAAATTCTTTAGCTCAATATGATATGAGTGCACTTTATTTTTATATTGTTTGTATAGCTATTCAAATTGCTGCATTTTTTGTTAGCCAGGAAAAACCTGCCAGAACACTTTTAATATTCAGTATACTTGGTATTATAGCCATGCTCATAGGATTAATGAGTACTGGTACAATTGCTATTTATGCATTCCTGAGTGGAGGCCTTTGTTGTTCAATTATGTGGCCATGTATTTTCTCCTTATCCATAGCCGGTTTAGGTAAGTATACTACACAAGGTTCTGCCTTTTTAATTATGATGATTTTAGGAGGTGGTATTATACCTCCAATTCAGGGAAAACTGGCCGATTTAATTGGCATTCATCAATCTTATTGGGTAGCTGTGGCTTGCTTTGCATATTTGGCACTCTTTGCTTTTTTAGTAAAAGGAATATTAAAACGCCAGGGAATAGATTATGATGCACAGGTAAGTGCAGCTCATTAATAACAACGTACATGTTTTAAAATATTTAACCCGTTTTCAAATGTCAAAACAATTAGCCGTAGGAATTGATGTTGGTGGTACCAATACAAAATTTGGAATAGTTGACAAACATGGTCATATTCTGGAGCAGGGAAGAATGCGTACTGATGATCATGAAAATGCGGAAGATTTTATTGAAGAACTCTATGGGCATTTAAATTTAATGATGGCCAATCATGGAGGAAATGAAAAATTTGTTGGCATCGGTATAGGTGCACCAAACGGCAATTATTACAGCGGTACCATTGAATATGCTCCCAATCTGAAATGGAAAGGAATAATTCCAATTGCAGAACTAATGGAAAAAAAGTTTCATCTTCCAACGAAACTTACCAATGATGCTAATGCTGCTGCTGTTGGGGAAATGACTTATGGTGCAGCTAAAGGAATGAAACATTTTATCACCATTACACTTGGTACTGGTGTTGGAAGCGGCATTGTCATTGATGGAAAAATTGTTTTGGGCCATGATGGCTTTGCAGGTGAATTGGGGCATACCATCATTCGCCCGGGTGGAAGATTGCATAAAGGAACAGGTATCCGGGGTTCACTTGAATCGTATGCATCTGCAACAGGTGTAAGAGAAACAGCAATTGAAATGCTTACAGACGATCCTACCACACCGAGTTTATTAAGAAATTATTCTATTGATGATCTTACAAGTGAATCAGTATTTAAGTGTGCTGAACAGGGTGATGCTATTGCCAACCAGATTTTTGAATTTACCGGACAAATACTTGGTGAAGCATTGGCCAACTTTGTGATGTTTTCATCACCGGAAGCCATTGTATTGTTTGGTGGCTTAACAAAAGCCGGAGATTTAATTCTGAAGCCAACTGTACAAGCTATGGAAACAAACCTGATTCAGATTTTTAAAAACAAAGTAAAAGTAATTTTTAGTGAATTAAAGGAAGCTGATGCTGCAATACTTGGTGCAAGTGCATTGGCATGGGAATAATTTATTCAACAACTCAAAGTGAAAAGTCAGGCAAATGCCTGACTTTTTCCATTCATCAAGTTATCTTTTCTTCACAAGCAGGATTAATTATATTCACATCCTAATATTTTTCTTATGCGTTACATTTTTGTTTTCATTTTATTCTTTGTTATTAGTTCCTGTAAAAATTCAACAACAACTAAACAAGATGCATTAGCTATGAACATGGATACAACTGTAAATCCTGCAGTTGATTTCTTTTTATATGCCAATGGTGGCTGGATAAAGAAGAATCCCATCCCGGCTGAAGAAAGCAGTTGGGGCATTGGGAATTTAGTGGTTGAAGAAAATCTCAACCGATTAAAGATTATCAATGAAAATGCGGCTAAAGAAAATGCTGCCGCCGGAACAACCAGTCAAAAAATTGCAGATTTCTGGACTACCGCTATGGATTCATCAGCTATTGAAAAAAACGGATTGCAACCATTACAACCATGGTTTGAAAAAATAAACAGCATAACCGATCTTAAAAGTCTCAGTAATATTATTGCACAGTTAGATAAAATTGGCACTTCTACTATTATTGGATCGTATGTATCACAGGATTCAAAAAACAGTGATGCAATGGCTTTACAGTTCTGGCAGGTTGGTTTAGGCTTACCTGAAAGGGAATATTATTTTAAAACTGACTCTACAACTGTAAACATCCGTAATGCATATGTAAAGTTTATTTCCAAAATGTTAAGCATGAGTGGTGTTGATAGTTCGTTAGCTGATAAATCAGCAAAGGACATTATGCAGATTGAAACAAAAATTGCAAAAGTGCATCGTAAAATTGAAGACTTAAGAGATCCTTATGCTAATTATAATAAAATGAGTACAGGCAATTTTTTTAAACTGGCTCCTTCTTTGGATTTAGCTGATTATTTTAAGGTAATGGGTGTTCCTGCTGTTGATTCAGTTATTGTTGGCCAGCCGGAATATTATAAAGAACTGGAAAATATTATAAAAGCAACAGCACTTGATACGTGGAAACAGTTGCTGCGTTTCCGGCTTATAAACAGTTTAAATATTGCATTGCCCAATGCATATGGGCTGGAAGCATTTAATTTCCGCAAACTACTTACAGGTGCCAAAGAAAGAAAACCAAGATGGAAACGGGTTTTACAAAGCGAAGAAAATCTCATGGGTGAATTACTCGGCCAACTCTATGTAAAAGAATACTTCAATGAAAAAGCAAAACAACGCTATACAGATCTGGTTGAAGCCATCCGTACTTCACTAAAAGAACGTATTGAAAAACTTTCTTGGATGAATGATAGTACAAAGCAAAAAGCATTTGTAAAACTTTCAACCATGAAGAAGAAAGTGGGATACCCTGATAAATGGAAAGATTTTTCTGCTATGACTATTGGTAAAGAAAGTTTTGTAACCAACCTCATCAATGCAAATACCTGGTGGAACAATTACAACATTAATAAGCTGGGCAAACCAGTTAACAGAGATGAATGGGAAATGAGTCCGCAAACTTATAATGCTTATTATAATCCCAGCAATAATGAAATTGTATTACCAGCAGGCATCTTTACTGTTCCCGGATTTAAAGATGAAGAACTGGATGATGCTTTGGTTTATGGTTATGCCGGTGCAACTACTATTGGCCATGAAATTACACATGGTTTTGATGACCAGGGCAGACAGTTTGATGAAAAAGGTAATTTAAAAAACTGGTGGACGAAAGATGATGAAGTTAAGTTCAACAGTCGTGCAGATGTGATGATAAAGCAATACAGTAATTATAAACCATTTGAAGGTTATAATATCAACGGCAAAGCAACATTAGGTGAAAACATAGCTGACCTTGGTGGTGGTTTATTGGGTTGGGATGCATTTATAAAAACAGAACAATATAAAAAGAATGAGAAAATTGCAGGCCTCACTCCGGCACAAAGATATTATTTAGGTTTTGCTTTAGGATGGCTTGGGCATACAAGAGATGAATCATTAAAAAATCAATTGCTTACTGATGTACACTCACCGGCAAAGTGGAGAGTAAACGGGCCATTTGTAAGTATGGAAAGTTTTTATACAACCTTTAATATTAAACAGGGCGACCCCATGTTTGTTGCAGATAGTGCAAGGGTGAAAATCTGGTAGAGTGAATATCAACACAGAGTAATAGAGTTTGGAAGAAGCACAGAGAATTGCTAATTTTTTCTTTGCGGATATTTAAAAACTCTGTTACTCTGTTTTTTTTATTAAAACGGTTCCAGTAATTCAATGCCTAAACCCGGTTTATTACTCACTCCTACTTTTCCGTAATCATAAGTTAATCCTGTTGCTATGTCTTCTGCAAGTAACAAGGGCCCATCCATATCAATATAATCAACAGTTGGGGCAAGATGGGCAATGGCAGCAGAACCAATAGTACTTTCATTCATACAACCAATCATTATTTTCATATTCAGCTCTCTTGCTTTACTGATCATACGTATGGCAGGTGTAATACCACTGCATTTGGTAAGCTTAATGTTGATGCCATGAAAATGATTTACACATTTCTCCACATCATTTTCAAATACACAGGATTCATCTGCTATTAAAGGCAAGGCTGATTCTTTATACAATTGTTTCATTCCTTCCCAATTGTCCTTGTCTAATGGTTGTTCAATAAATTCAACACCCAGTTCTTTTAATAAAGGAATTTTTTTCAAGGCTTCTTCTAACGACCAACCGGCATTTGCATCTACACGAAAAATGGCATTGGTATGTTTACGTAGTTCGGCAACTAATTCAACATCGCCGGGCACACCTACTTTAATTTTATAAATGGGCCACGGTTTTTCCTGCATTTTCTCAAGCATTTTTTCTATGGTATCAATCCCTATAGTATAATCACAAACAGGTGCTTTGCTGATATCTGTATTCCAGAGTTGATACAAAGGTTTATTACGGAGTTTACCGTACATATCCCATGTGGCAATATCCAACGCACAAACCAAAAAAGGATTTTGAGGAAACAGATGATGCAGGTAATGCCAGTAACGCTCTGGATCAGTAAACGAAAATTTTTCTATGAATATTTTCTTTCGTTCAATGTCTTCAATCATTTTTTCAACGGGAATATTATAATACGCAATGGATGGAGCTTCTCCATACCCTTTTACTCCTCTGTGCTCCAATTCAACAATTAATGCCGGTTGATGTGTTTTGGTTCCTTTTGAAATTGTAAACGGATAACGAAAAGGAAGTTCAATTTTTTTATATTGTATGATTAAAGGCATAATTGTTTTGAAAGTCTTTGTTGGTCAAGTTGAAAAAAGAATATCTTTTTAAGGCACGAAACAACTTTTATTATTTACATTTTAAATTTAATGAAACCCTTCCTTCGTTGAGGTGATGTACTAATTTATCCTTCTTTCAAAATTGTTGTCCGTCATGTCGAGGTACGAGACATCTCTTTATACTTATACTTTTAATTTAATGAAACCTCTCCTTCGTCGATTTTACTTTTTTATAATATACTATGATCTTCCACTTGCATCTACATATCCTTTTAATTCACTATTAAATTCCGTTTCTTTAACAAGATCTTCTAACGAAATATGCATTCTGTAGCGCCAGTAATGTTTAGGATTAGCAGGAATATTAATGCGTTCATCATTCGGGTTTTCTCTTCTCAAACTTCCGCTTATGCCAAGCAATTCCTGCATTTGAAAAATACTCCACATGGCGGGTGAATATAAATGTTGATTGATAATACTTTTTA
>DAIOWB010000040.1:0-13813 GCA_036758725.1 Lacibacter sp. | reverse complement strand
TCACCTACAATGCGGTAATCAATTTCGTGTGCCTGTGCCATGATGATAATTTTTAAAGTTTATGTGAAATTAATTTTATACTATGAATTGCAGATAATTTTTTTGTTAAACAGAAAATAAAACCCTCTCATAATTGAGAGGGTTTACAATGCAAAAAATATCAGTTTAAATTTTTGAAGGAACTGTTTTACGCTGCTGCCCCATCCATACTTTCTTTCCCTGCAAAGCTCTTCCTAAATACATAAAACCAACAAAGATGAAAAAGAAGGGACCAAGAAATCCAAACAAAGCAATATATTTTGTTCCGTAAAAACGTTCCATCGGTCTTCTTAAACGTTCAGCAATGATGTACATACTCGGTACCATCATCAGTGTTAAGAAGAAGGCGAAGATTAAACCATAAATGATTGTCCAGCTCAATGGCCCCCAAAATACAACACTGTCACCACCTAAGAAAATCTTAGGGTTGAGATGCTGGAACATGGAAATAAAATCAATATTAAACCCAATGGCCAATGGTAACAAACCAAGCATGGTTGCAACAGCGGTTAACAATACCGGAATGATACGGATCTTTCCTGCCTGTATAGCAGCTTCTCTTGTTTTATATCCTCTGCTACGCAACTCATCAGTAAATTCTATAAGCAAAATTCCATTCTTAATTACAATCCCTGCTAAACCAATAATACCAACTCCAAGCATAATGGTTGCAATTACTTTACCGGTAATGGCATAACCAAGCAATACACCAATAATACTGAAGAAGATTTCTGTAATTACAATAAACGGTTTGCTTAAACTGTTAAACTGTAATACAAGAATTAAAAAGATTAAACCAATGGCAATGATTAAAGCTGTACCAAGAAATGCATTGGTTTCTGCCTCCTGTTCACTTTGTCCGGTTTGACGGATAGTAACTTCTTCAGGAATTTTTACTTTGTTTTTAAAGTCATCAATTTTTAGTTTCAATGCAGCATTAATGGGTGCAGCCTGTGTTGGATCGGCTACATTTGATTGCAATTGAATAGTACGTTTTAAATTCTTACGTTTTACTCCACCACTTGTACTGGTATAATCAAATTTTGCAATGGCATTAATGGGAACCTGTTTAATTTGCCCGGTATTGAAATCACGGAAAGTGATTTTCATATTCATCAGGTCGTTAATGTTATTCCGCTGCAGATCACTGTAACGCATTTGAATTTTATATTCATCATCACCCTGTTTCAGTTTGCTTACTTCTTTGCCAAACAAAGCTGTACGTATTTCCATCCCAACCTGTGCAGTGCTTACACCTTCTATTAAAGCACGTTCACGGTCAACCGAAACTGTAATTTCTGGATAATTTAAATCCACATCCATTTGAAGGTTATCAATACCGGCAACTTTATTTGTATCAAGATAATTAAACAAATCACTGGCTACTTTTGAAATAACCGTATAATCATCGCCAATAATTTCAATATTCACAGGCGGATCTGTAGGGGGGCCTCCTGCTTCCTGTTCAACACTGATTGCAGCACCGGGTATATCTTTTATTGACTTACGCATTTCATCAATATAAACCGAAGTTGATTTACCATGCCGCTTTTCATATTCAACAAAAGAAACCTGTATACGTCCAAGATTGGTTTGTACACTTCTGTTATTATCCCTTGGATTATTAGCACTCACAGCTACATTGGAAATAATACTTTCAACAATTGATCCGGGCTCACCTGGTTTTTCTTTTTCTAAAATCTTATAAACTTTTTGCTCAAGTAACCTGGTAATAGAGTCAGTATATTTTACTTCAGATCCAACCGGCATTTTCAGGTACACATAAGCTATGTTTGGATCGCCACTTGGGAAGAAGGTTGTGGAGTTACCACGCAACATCAACAAACCAACAGCAACAGGGAAAAGTAGAAATAATGATAACAATAAATAAGCAGGTCTCTTACCTTGTAACACCCAGCGTAATAATCTTTCATAACTGTTCATGAGTTGAGGTAACAGTTTTTCCTGGAAATAGTAAATGGCATCTCTCAGAATAAAACGATTTAATACTCCCATTAAAGCCATGAAGAATAAAAAGTTTCCGGTACCATGGTTGCCAATGATGTGATTGATGATACCAACAATCCAGAAACCCCACCAATACCATTTACGGAAAATATCTTTTTTCTTATCATCATATTCTCTTCCTTCCTGTTTCATAAAGCTCACAGCAAAAACAGGGTTAAATATAAATGCAACAATCAGTGAAGCCGCTAATGTAAGAATCAACATCACCGGCAGGTAAATCATAAACTTGCCAATGATTCCTTTCCAGAATAATAATGGAAAAAACGGAGCTAATGTTGTTGCAGTACCAGCAAGCACAGGAATAAATACTTCCCCTGCTGCTTCTTTTGCACTTCTTATAATAGGAACTTTTCCGTTATTATATATACGGTGTGTATTTTCAATTACAACAATGGCATCATCCACAATAATTCCAAGGCCAAAGAGTAATGCAAACAACACAATAAAATTGAGTGTAACACCTGCACCAACAATATAATCTGCTAAAGGTAAAAACAGGAATGCCACAAACACACTCAACGGAACGCTCAATGCAACAAAGAAGGCATTGGTAACACCCATAAAAAACATCAGGATTAATAACACCAGTATAAAGCCAATCACAATGGTGTTTACCAATTCATTAAATGATGTTTTAGTTGCTTTACTCTGATCACCTGTTATAGTAACTTTCAGATCTTTTGGTAAAATGTCATTCTCCTGCATATCAGCAACAGCAGCTTTTATTTTATCTGCAGCATCAATCAGGTTTTCTCCACTACGTTTTACAATGTTGAGCGTTATTACATTTTTACCATCTAATCTTGCAAAACTTTCTTTTGTTTTAACAGTATCAATAATGGTAGCTATATCTTTTAAATAGATGGGTGCACCACTAACTCCTTTAACTATAATATTGTTTAAATCAAAAGCATTACTAAACTGTCCACGTACACGAACTGTTCTGTTCATGTTTCCTATTTCAATTTGCCCACCGCTGATATCATTGTTTTCCCGTTTAATGGCATTTTCAATATCACTGAAAGTAATTCTTGAACTGGCCATACGGTATTGATCAACATTAATCTGTATTTCTCTTTCTGGTGCACCTACTACATCAGCTCTTGTTATTTCTTTTAACTCTTCAAACCTGTCCTGCAATTTATCAGCATACTGTTTCAGTTTGATGGCATCAAAATCACCACTGATGTTTACATACATGATAGGCATTTCACTAAAGGCAAATTCCTGCACTTCCGGTTGCGAAGTAAGATCCTGTGGCAAATCTGTTTTTGCTTTATCAACTGCATCTTTTACTTTTTGCTTGGCTACATCTACTTTTAAATCGGTATCAAACTCAACAACAATCAGTGAAAAATCCTGTTGAGAAGTAGATTGCACTTTCACCACTCTTGCACCACTGATGCTTTTAATTTGTTTTTCAATAGGCCTGGTTACCAGGTTTTCAATATCTGTAGGTGAATTACCAACATACACCGTAGTTATAGAAATTGTTGGTACTACAATATCAGGAAACTGTTCTTTAGGCAGTGTATTGAATTTAAATAAACCATACGATGTAATAATAATGGTAATGATATAAATCGCTGTACGATTATCAATACTCCAGCTTGTAGGTTTAAACTCTTTAAATTTTTTACTGATCCCTTCTAAAAATTTCGAATGCATATTTAAATAATTATGTAGTCATCATTTGTAATTCTGTTCATCTGCATAGGCGTCGCACTCTTGTACTGATAGTTCAATATTCAACAAAAAATTCAAACCATCATAAAGTGCATTTTTTATTCTGTTCTTACAACCTGTTTGTCATAAACAGATTGATACCCTTCACTGATCAGCTGCATACCCGTTTGCAATCCGGCTTTAATTTCAATTTTATCGCCGTATGATTCACCAACCACTACCGGTTTTTTAATGGCAACACTTCTTCCCTTACTGTCTTTTTCCATTACAAATACATACTTGCCTTTATCATCTGTTTGTACAAGGTTTACAGGAATAACCACCGCATTGGGTGCACTGTAATCATTAATACGAACACTTGCAATAGAGTTAGGCCTAACACCACCACCTGGTATAGCCGTTTCAATTGTAAAGGTTCTTGTACTGGGGTTAATGGTTTGTGAAGTGCGTTTCACAACAGTATTAAATGTTTTATTCATATCCGGAACCGTTACAATAACAGGGCTACCTGCACGAACACGGTTCATATAATTTTCAGGTACTTCAATAACAGCTTTTAATGAACTGTTGTTTACTATACTGATTTGTGCACCGGCCTGGTTGGCACCAACAAATAATTCACCTACACGAATGTTTACTTTATCTGCAATGCCACTTACCGGCGAGTAAACGGTAAACAGTTTAATTTGCTCTTTCGTAGTTTCGATGGAGCGTTCAAGCGTTTCAACCTGCGCTTTTGCCTGCAGCAATTGTATTTCTGTTCCTATGTTTTGTTCCCACAGATTTTTTGTACGCTGATAAAGTTCTTTTGCAAGAATGAGTTGTGTTTCATTGATTTTAATTTGCTGGCGTAATACTTTATCATCCATCTTTAAAACCAGTTGCCCTTTATTTACAAACTGCCCTTCTTTAATATATACAGCGGTAACAATGCCTCCTTGTCCGTTAGGAGGAGCGATATACGAAATATTATCAGCATCAATTTTTCCCTGCAGATCTATATAGTGTGAAAAGTCTTCTGTAGCTACAGGTGTTACAGCTATCAACTTTGCTTTACCCTGCGATGCGGAAGAGGTATCCATCTTTACCACTTCTTCTTCAAGCGATTTAATATCAGCAGCAATTTTAATTTCTTGCTTTTTTAATTCTTCAAGCTTTGCTTTTTTCTCAGAAAGTGTATTCAGTTTTTCTTTTCTCCCTTCACCACAGGATGTAAGAAGGAATGCAAAAATGAAAAGAAAGCCGTATTGAAATAATTGTTTCATATCTGTTTATTTATTCGTGTTGTTATTGTTTATTTTAATTTTCCTGTTGCTTTGAGGTAACTGATTTTTGCAATCATGGCATTGTATATGGCTTCAAAATAATTGCCATAAGAACGTTGCCATTCTGTATCGGCCTGTAATACTTCAAACGTACTACCCAACCCTTGTTCATATTTTTTCTTGGTAGTGTTATATACTCGTTCGGCCAGTTCCAGATTTTTCTTTTGTGCATCCAGGTTTAGAATGGCATTCTTTAAATTAATCTTTGATACATTTTGCTCCAGATCAACAGCCTGTTTAAACTGTTCAATGCTGTTATTGGTTTTATCGAGTGAGTATTGTGCCTGTTTAATTTTATACTTGCGTTGCAAACCATCGAACAGGGTAACATTTAAATTTAAACCAACAATATTTGAATTAAACCAAAACCAGTTGCTGCCGGTTAACTGCGAAAATGTTTTATTCTGTTGCCCTTGTTGCTGAAACTGGTAAAATACTGAGAGAGTGGGGGCGTAGCCCAGTTTATATCTTTTTAAATCAATAGCACCCAGCTTTTTTGCTGAATTGAGCAACTGCATTTCACTGCGGTTATTATAATTTTCAGTTCCTTCATCCAGCACATTTTCTTTAATCACTTTTTCATTCAGCTCATCACTCAGTACAACAACATCGCTTTGATTTAAACCCATTGCAAACTTTAATGATGCAAACCCCAGTTCAATAATATTCTTTAGTTGGTTTTCTGTTGATTTGATATTATTCAATGAAACGGTGGTTTTATCTATATCCAGTTTTTCAATAAAACCATTTTTGTAAAGTTGCTCCTGGTCGCTCAGTAATTTTTCTAAGCGTTTAATTGTTTTTTGTAATACTTCCAGCTGTTGCTGTGCAATTAACACCTGGTAATAAGCTTTCTGTACCTGTTCTCTTGTTTTATCTTCTGCAACTTTTATATTATTTCCTGCAAATTCAATCAATGTATTTCTTGCCATCAGGGCTACAAAAACTTCCGGTTGAAATAAAAGCTGGTTTACACTTACACCAGCGGTTATGTTCCAGGGTTGTACAAAACTAAACTCTCTTAAAGCAAAACTTTGCTGTGTTTGAATGGTATTTCCATTTCCATCTTTAACGCCTTCTTTATTTAAAACAGAATAAATATTTGTTTCGCCGGCATCGGGGAATAATACTTTAGGAAGTGTTAAATAATGAGTTACACCTGCAGATGCGCTCACCTGTGGCAATGCCATCCCTTTTACTTCATTATTCTGTGCTTCCTGCTTTAGTGAATCAATACGCAGGTTTTTTAAATCAACGGTATTTTTCAATGCCAGTTCAACAGCATCGTGTACTGATAACTTATATTCTTTCTGCGCCTGCACGCTGGTTAGGCCTGCAACAAGAAGAAACATCAATAACAATTTCCTTTTTACGTTTATTTTCATCTCTGATCTTATTTTGAGTTTTTATTGTCGGTTGGTTTTTTATTTAGAAAAAAACAGTCACGAGCCAATGGCATACATGATTATTTTTTTAATCTCGATTCATTTAACTTCTTTTTTATCTGCTCTTCTTTGTATTTATTAATGAGTTTATGCCCTTGTAAAGTGGTTAAACCATAAAGAAAATGTTCCATGGTTTCTTTTGTAACATCAGCAAGATTATATTTGGTAGGCGCTGCAGCTGCCATTGCAAACGGAACCATCATGGTTTCTACCCGGTAGCGACTCATCATTTCAACATTAATATCTTCTCTGAAAAGTTCTTCCTTTATTCCTCGTTTCATGTTTTGTACAATAACCTGTAACAAAAAATCTTCCTTCATTTTTCTGAATTTTTCAAAAGCAGAGGGATGAAACTTTTGCATGTCATACAATACCATCGGATTTAAATGTGAAAATTGTTCATGAATCTGTTCCATTGTTAGAATAATTTCTTCAATGGCATCCTTTGCCTGCTTGCGGCAAAATTCACAATCATGGTGTGTTCTGTTTACTTCTGCATCCATCACTGCATCAACCATTTCATTTTTATCACTGAAAAACTGGTAAATTGTTTTTTTGCTGATACCCAGTTGGGAAGCAATGTCATCCATTGAAACAGACCGTATTCCATAATGCATGAACAATTCATGCGCCTTTTTTTGAATTCTTTCTTTTGTTTCCATGTTCACTTAATCAAGCCGCAAAACTAAGGAAACTTATTTCGTAGTCAAAGTTTCCATCATTATTTTTTACCATTCCTAATAAAAATTAACCGGAGTGCTGCCTGTTGAATTCAGTATTTTTGAACCTGCAAATACACATACTATGTTTAAACGATTCAATATCAGGCGCTTGTTTCAATACTTCTTACAGGGATTACTCGTAATGGCGCCTTTTTTAATTACCGGTTATGCCATTTTCTGGATTGTAACCAGTATAGATGAACTCATTCCTATTCTTACGTTTACCGATGAAACAGGGAAAGTAATAGTGAGAAATTTTGGGTTGGGTTTCTTGTTAATTATAAGTGCTATTTGTATCATTGGGTACCTCAGTACTTTTTTTATTCAAAGCCGGCTTTTTAATATGTTTGATCATTGGCTTGAACGGGCGCCGGGAATTAAATTTATTTATACAACAGTAAAAGATTTCTTTGAAGCATTTGCCGGGGAAAAGAAAAAATTTAATAAACCTGTATTAGCAAACATTGATGATCATGATGTTTGGCGTGTTGCCTTTTTAACCTGTGATGATATGAATGATTTTGGGTTGAAAGATTATGTTGCTGTTTATGTTCCTATGAGTTATTCCATTTCAGGCAATGTGTATTTGATACCTGGTAGCAGAATAAAATCACTGGAAGGTCATCTTACTGCATCTGAAGCAATGAAATTTGCAATCAGTGGTGGTGTAACAAAAGTGGAAGAAGAGCAGGTGCCTGTAAAGACAGTGTAAAGTTTTATTTTTATTGCTTAAGTTTATTTGCAGAAAATATTAATTTAATAAAACCTCATGTTTTAAATTTTCATTGATCATTTGTACTAGTATGAAGAAATTTGTTTTCACATTGTTATTGGTTCTGGCAGGCCAGCAATGTTTTTGCTGGGGCTTCTTTGGGCATAAAAAAATAAACTACCTCGCTGTTTTTTTATTACCACCGGATATGATGCACTTTTATAAAGATAATATTCAGTTTTTAAGTGATCATGCGGTAGATCCTGATATGAGACGTTATGCTATTCCTGAAGAAGGGCCACGTCATTATATTGATATAGATCATTACGGAACATATCCCTACAACGAGTTGCCTCATAACTACGACAGTGCTGTTGCTAAATTTTCAGAAGATACTGTTCTTGCATATGGAATAGTTCCCTGGTGGGTGCAAACCATGTTGTGGCGATTAACTTCTGCTTTTAAAGAAAAAAACCAGGCAAAGATTTTAAAGTTGAGTGCAGAAATTGGTCATTACATTGCTGATGCACATGTGCCTTTACATGCAAGTCATAATCATAATGGTCAGTTCACCAATCAAAATGGTATTCATGGTTTTTGGGAAAGCCGGGTACCAGAGTTATTAGCTGATAAGGAATTTGATTTCTGGATAGCTAAAGCAGAACACATCAAAAATCCTGGTCAGTTTATATGGGCAAGAGTGCTGGAAAGTGCTGCAGCTGCTGATACCGTATTGCGTTTTGAAAAAGAATTAACGCAATCTTTTCCAAGCGATTTAAAATATTCTTTTGAAAACAGAAACGGCATTACAACGAAAGTATATTCCACTTCTTTTACTACAGCTTACAATAATAAATTATTGGGAATGGTTGAACGCCGTATGCAGCAAAGCATTTTTGCTATCGCCTCTTTCTGGTATACAGCATGGGTAAATGCCGGGCAACCCGATTTAAAAACACTGACAAATAAAGAATTTACATCTGAAGAATTAAAAGAGTTTGAAGAGTTAAATACTACCTGGAAAAAAGGAAAAATTGTTGGCAGGGAGCATGAATAAAAAATTTATTTGGTTTGTGCTTTGCCAAATATTCCAAACAAATCATAGGGCTTCTCTTTAAACTTCTCATTGAACAGCGTTGATGTAAGGAAGATGTAAGCTATAAATGCAGCTACAATGAGCAACTGAACAATTGATGTTTTCTGAATGTTCTGTTTAGATTTTACATCACAAACTTCACCGGGGCAGTATTGGGCTTTTTCTTTATAAACCCATTTATATACAATACATCCCAGGCAAATACCAAATGCTGATTCAAAGAACAGGAAGATGAGGCATATTAAACAAACAATACCTGTTATTGGACTAAATGCATTTACTACTACCATAAAAATAAACATGGTTGTTGAAAGCACTAAGCCAATAACCCATGCAAACAATTTTTGCTTGGCCCCCACATATTCAGGATTTTGATTTCTTACAATCAAACGTCCAATAATTAAAGTAGGCGCATATTTAGGATTAATAAAAACACGTATTATAAAATCGGTAAGAAATAAAGTAATCACATATTTAATGGGTACAAAATTATTTTTAAACATGATCATCATTAAGGAGATGAATGTGGCTAAGAAAAGAATACCAGCTGCTGCCCTTATTTCACGTTCATTTAAAACAGGAATATCATATCCTTCAACCTTTTCTCCAAATTGTATTATTTTATTCATGGTAAATTATTTTTTTGTGAAGATCAATGCAAAGATGAAGGTAATTCTGATTGGTTTGCATATGACTTTTTTTCTCATTATGATTATTGCTATACTTACAAATAAATGTAAATTCTTTTAGAATATCTGGGTTTATAGGAAGTTAAAATAACTGATGTTTATTCTTTTCGTTTAAAGTAATTATCACAACCATCTACATAGCTATCAAAAAACAATACCCTGTTATTACAAAATAAAATTTTTCCTGGCAGTTGTAAAACTAATGGTGTAGTATAAAGTGAAAAGAAACCATCGTTTAACTTTACTACCTCCCATTTTGAAGTTTGGGTTGTTTGTCCATTCTTAATTACATTCAATGTATTATCCTGTTTAAATTCAATAATTAACCCCAGAAAGTCATTGTAATTCCCATTCTCAGGATTCCAGTAACAGCGGATATATTCCCATTCCCATTTGCCTGCTAATCTAGTATGTATTGATAGCGAATCCCATGTTGTTGTCTGGTAACATGCTAACATATTTCCCAATGTAACCGGAGGTTCAGTTTTTGCCGTTGAGTTTTTTCCTGTTTTGCATGAAAAAAGAAATAAGAACAGAAAAAAAAACAATCTAATAAAAAGGGTTTTTGACTTTATGTTTTTCATTTTTAGTTATTCGTTTATTTTCATTGCTAAAAACAAAAATAGAAATTAAGTTGTTAGTCACAAAGTTGGTTTGGTGAACAACTAATTTGGAAAATTAACCTAAAAACCAAAAGATATATGTACACTCAGAACAAACAAAACAAGTTGCAGAACGATTGGCCCAATCTAAACCAAAAAAGGAAGCTACCGAAGTGTTTAATTGTGCATGTCTAACCCAAAAGTATTTATTTGAACATATAGGGCAACATAATTCATGGCCTTTAACTTCAACAATTTCGGGTTCCTTTTTTTTGAATAGTTTCATCATAAATATTTTTGATTGCTGCTGTTGTTGGCGTCCTCGCCAACCAACTCACATTAGATATCAACTTTAGCGGTGACGCCAACATGTGCCAAGAATTGAAGTTAGCTTTTATTCAGTTTATTTAAACAGCATAAATTGAGGTAAACTGATTGCTTAGTAATAATATAGATTTCTTCCCGTTCAGTTATACGGGCAGTTGTGTCTTGCAATAACAATCTTGAAAAGGATTTTATATACTTTCAAACCTCTTGCATCTGTTCTTTTAGAATGCTTTAATTTCGCTTTATGATGCACAATTTCAATGCTGGCCCATCAGTTCTTCCCATCGAAGTTTTTCAAAAAGCCAGTGAAGCCGTTCTCAACTTTCATAACAGTGGATTATCCATTTTAGAAATAGGCCATCGCACATCTTTATTTGAAGAAGTAATGTATGAAGCAAGGAACCTGGTAAAAGAATTAATGTTGCTGGATGATGATCATGAAGTATTGTTTTTACATGGCGGGGCTACAACGCAGTTTATGCAGGTGCCTATGAACCTCCTCAGTGAAAATGAAGTGGCTGCTTATACTGAAACGGGTACCTGGGCCGAAAAAGCAATTAAAGAAGCCAAACTCTTTGGCCATGTAGAAATTGTTGGTTCTTCAAAAGAAACAAACTATACATCTATACCAAAAAACATATCAGTTCCTGCTACGGCTTTTTATCTGCATATAACAACTAATGAAACCATTGCCGGCACACAGTGGCATCAGTTGCCTTATGATTGTGGCGTACCGCTGGTTGCAGATATGAGCAGTGATATTTTAAGTCGTACACTCAACTTCAATCAATTTGATTTAATATATGCCGGCGCTCAGAAAAACATGGGAGCTGCTGGAGTAAACCTGGTGGTAGTGAATAAAAATATTCTCGGAAAAGTGAACAGGAAAATTCCAACCATACTCGATTACCGGAATCATATAAAAGAAGAAAGCATGCTTAACACGCCCCCAGTATTTGCAGTTTATGTGGCCATGCTCACCTTGCGTTGGTTAAAAGGGCAGGGTGGTGTTGCTGCCATAGAAGAAATCAATAATAAAAAAGCAGAACTGCTTTATTCAACATTAGAAAAAATTCCATTTATCAATTTGCCGGTTGCTAAAGAAGATAGGAGTAAAATGAATGTGGTGTTTACCATGAAGAATGAAAAACTGGAAAAAGAATTTCTGCAACTTTGTAATGATCATCAGATGTATGGAGTAAAAGGGCACAGAAGTGTGGGAGGCTTTAGAATAAGCCTTTATAATGCACTCTCATTAAACAGTGTTTGGGCCTTTACAGATCTCATGAAACATTTTGCTAAAACCCACGGCTGATAAGGATTGTAAGCTAATCTTTCCGCATCCCCTGAAAAATCCTTTTCTTTGCAGCCGTTTGTAAGTATTAATCTATGGCGAATATTATACCTTTTAAAGCACTAAGGCCCCAGGCACAGTTTGCAAAACAAGTAGCGGCACGCCCTTATGATGTGTTAAACAGCAAAGAGGCAAAAGAAGAAGCACAGGGAAATCCATTTTCATTTCTTCATATTACCAAACCGGAAATTGACTTGCCTGAAGATACGAATCCATATGCCGATGATGTTTATCTGAAAGCAAAAGAAAATCTCAATGCATTTATGCAACGGGATATTTTGTTTCGTGAAAGCAAACCTTGTTATTACATCTATCAGTTAATCATGGATGGCAGAAGCCAAACCGGTTTGGTTTGCGGCAGCTCTGTAAAAGATTATGAAAAAGATGTTATTAAAAAACATGAGTACACCCGTCCTGAAAAAGAGAACGATCGCATCAATCATATTAAAATAACAGGAGCTCAAACCGGCAATGTATTTTTAGCTTACCGTGATGTGGATGAAATGAATGAACTTATTGCAAAATGGAAAGCAGATAAAAGCCCGATTTATGATTTTGTTGCTGATGATGATGTACAACATTCCGTTTGGGTGGTGAATGATGATAAAGTCATTCAAGCTATTACTAATATTTTTAAAAAGCAGGTTCCTAATACCTATATAGCTGATGGACATCACCGTGCCGCATCAGCAGCAAAAGTAAACAAAGCACTGGGCGAAGATGCTACCCTGGAAAGTATGTATTTCTTAACCACTTTATTTCCTGCCAAGCAGTTGCATATATTAGATTACAATCGTGTAGTGAAAGACCTTAACGGTTTATCATTCAATGAGCTCATTGAAAAACTGAAAGAAGATTTTGATGTAAAGCTCTTAGGCAAAGAAGTAGTTAAACCAACCACCATGCACTGCTTTGGCATGTATGCTGCGGGTAACTGGTACCAGCTAACTGCAAAAGAGGGAACCTACAGCAACGATCCGATTGGTGTTTTGGATGTATCCATTCTATCAAACAATATTTTAGACAAACATCTGGGCATTAAAGATCAGCGTACAGATAAACGCATTGATTTTGTTGGTGGCATCCGTGGATTAAAAGAACTGGAAAAAAGAGTGGATAGTGGTGAAATGCAGATTGCATTCAGTTTATATCCTGTTACCATGGATCAGTTATTTGATATTGCAGATAGCGGAAATGTAATGCCTCCCAAAAGCACCTGGTTTGAACCCAAGCTGAGAGATGGGTTGCTTACACATCTTATTTACAACGAATCATAATTTTTTCTCAATATCATAGAGCCGCACCAGTTGCGACCCTATTTCATTTACTTTTACAGCGTTATGAACAAATTGATTCTCAGCTTTAGTTTGCTTTTTTTATCTGCTTGGGCATTTGCACAGGAGCCTGATGCAGATCAGTTACATGAAACAGGCAAGCAATTTATGCGTGGAGGCGATTGGGCCAATGCCGTTCTCGTTTTAAATAAAGCACTGGCAAAAGAGCCCGGCAACATTAGCATTCAAAAAGATCTGGCGCTTACATACTATTATCAACGGGATTTTGCAAAAGCAAAAGAAACCATCAAACCATTGCTCGAAAGAGAAGATGCGGATGTGCAGATTTTCCAGATTGCAGGCAATGTTTATAAAGCCTTACAGGAAACAAAGGAATGCGAAAAGATGTACCGAAGGGCACTCAAAAAATTTCCTGGTACCGGCGCTTTATATGCCGAGCTTGGTGAACTGCTGTGGATGATGGATAAAAATTATGAGTGCATTGATCAATGGG
>DAIOWB010000039.1:0-13844 GCA_036758725.1 Lacibacter sp. | reverse complement strand
TTCAATCTATCTTTGCGAGCCTAACTTTTAAAGGGTCATACATGTTTCCAGAATACGATGTTATAGTTGTTGGTGCAGGCCATGCCGGTTGTGAAGCAGCTGCGTCTGCAGCTAATATGGGCAGTAAAGTGCTGCTTGTAACTATGAACATGCAAACCATTGCCCAAATGAGTTGCAACCCGGCCATGGGAGGCATTGCAAAAGGCCAGATTGTTCGGGAAATTGATGCTTTGGGTGGATATAGTGGAATCGTAAGTGATAAAAGCATGATCCAGTTTCGAATGTTGAACCGATCTAAAGGTCCGGCAATGTGGAGCCCAAGAACACAAAACGACCGGATGCTCTTTGCCTCAACCTGGCGGGAAATGCTGGAGCAAACATTGAATGTTGATTTTTATCAGGATATGGTTAAGGGGTTATTGGTTAAAGACGGGAGATGTTATGGGGTAATTTCGGGACTTGGACATGAAATAAAAGCAAAAGCGGTAGTTGTAACCAGTGGCACTTTCTTAAACGGTATCATTCATATTGGAGAAAAACAATTTGGAGGTGGAAGAATTTCTGAAAAAGCATCAAGTGGAATCACAGAACAATTGGTTGAGCTGGGGCTTGAAAGTGATCGGTTAAAAACAGGAACCCCTCCAAGAATTGATGGCCGAAGCCTGGATTATTCAAAAATGGAAGAACAGAAAGGGGATGAAGAAATATCAGGTTTCTCTTACCTGGATATCCCGATTATAAAACCGGAAGAGCAAAAAAGCTGTTTTATAACATATACCAATCTACAGGTCCACGATTTGTTAAAAACCGGATTCGACAGAAGCCCGATGTTTCAGGGCAGAATACAAGGAACAGGGCCAAGGTACTGTCCAAGTATTGAAGATAAAATTAACCGTTTTGCCGAAAGAGACCGGCATCAGTTGTTTGTTGAACCTGAAGGCTGGAATACCGTTGAGATTTATGTGAATGGATTTTCAACGTCATTACCCGAAAAAGTTCAATACGAAGCGCTTCGTATGGTTCCTGGCTTTGAGAATTGCAGGATGTTTAGACCCGGTTATGCAATTGAATATGACTTTTTCCCACCTACTCAACTGACTTATTCTTTAGAAACAAAACAAATACAAAACTTATTCTTTGCCGGGCAGATTAATGGAACAACCGGATATGAAGAAGCGGCATGCCAGGGTTTGATGGCAGGAATTAATGCACATTTGAAAACAACAGATCAGGCACCTTTCATTTTAAAAAGAAGCGATGCGTATATAGGTGTGTTGATTGATGATTTAATCAGTAAGGGTACCGAAGAGCCCTATCGAATGTTTACAAGCCGTGCTGAATACAGAACCTTATTGCGCCAGGATAATGCAGATCTGCGTTTAACTGAAATCAGTTATAAAATGGGATTAGCCTCACAGGAACGAATGGAGAAAACAAAAAACAAACTGGATGCTGTTGCAACAATAAAAAAAGTTCTTAAAGAAACAACCCTTGTTCCGGAAGAAATAAATGATTTTTTAATTTTAAAAAACAGCGCAGCATTAACACAAAAGCAAAAGGCAGAACAGGTTTTATTAAGACCAGGCATTCAGTTAAACGAATTGATAGATGCGTCACCGGTTTTACAAAAACTAACGGGAACGAATAAGCGTGATATACTGGAGCAGGTGGAAATACAGGTAAAATATGATGTTTATATTGAAAAAGAAAAAGAACTGGTTCAACGCATGAGTCAGTTAGAGGATTTAGAAATACCTTCTTCTTTTGACTACAATAAAATTTCTTCTTTAAGTACGGAAGCTTTACAAAAGTTTAAAAAAATTAAACCCACTACACTTGGACAGGCATCACGTATCTCCGGTGTAAATCCAAGTGATGTGCAAATTCTGATGGTGTATATGGGTCGATGAGATTACACTTATACACAACAGCATTCAATATTAAAAAAAGAGGAACGTGTTACACGTTCCTCTTTTAGTATCTGAATTATAAAGCGCTTTAATCTTTTAGGTACAGTTTTTCCTGATTTTCTTTTTTCTGTTGCACATGAATTGGCTTTAAACGAATGATATGAAGCATATGCATGATCCGCATAATCAGAAAAGTAAGATCAAACTCAAACCACTTGCGTGCAAAATTGGCATTGTCTTTTGCTTTATGATGATTGTTCTGAAACAATTCACCCATTAATAAAATGCCCCAGGGTGTTGTGTTTTTTGAATGATCTTCAATTTTATAATTACGATATCCAAGCTTATGGCCAAACCAATTTACAATTGCGCCTTGTATTGGTCCCATAAAAAAGTGAACAGGTAATAAAAGAAACCACCAGAAACTTGGTGCAAAAAAGAAATAGAAACTGATATAGGCAACAATAAAAAGACCACGTGTAATATTGTTGTGCCCAAACTTATCCAGTTTGTCCCACACAGGCAGATACTCTTTTGTAAACTCCGGATCAGGTGTGTTTTTACCTGTAACAAAATCACTGAAAATGCGGGCTGTGTGCATCATCATATGATAGATGTCTTTAAAAAAATGTGGTGAGTGCGGATCTTTTTCTGTGTCGCTGTAAGCATGATGCATACGATGCATCACAGCATAAGCACGGGGAACAAGAAATGATGAACCCTGTACAAACCAGGTTAAAAAGTAAAAAACTTTTTCCCACCCTTTACGGGCAGTATACATTTGATGGGAAGCATATCGATGCAAAAAAAACGAGTGAAAAAACAATGATAAAAACCAGTGTAAGGAAAAGAATAATAATATAGCTGTCATAATAAGATTGTCGTTATATAACAACAAAGAAACAGGATTAAAAGTTCTGTTCCCGAAATGTTAAGATAATTTAGTGTTTATATCTGTAAAAGGTTAAACGAAAACGAATTGGTTTTAAAATAAAAAAGGATTGTTTCGATGGGCACGAAACAATCCGGTAGTTTTCACAGGAAAAATATGTTTGTTGTTAATGATCAGAATAAATAACCTTTTTCATTTGGATATTGGATAAAGGATTTTTCAGGAATTGGATATGGTTTTTACAAAGGATCTGAAAAAGGTTATTATACTTATATAGCCGGTTAAAGAACTAATTGGTTTTCTGGATATTGGATTTTCGTTTTCAGCAGGGATACTTGAGCGTCAATCACAAGTCAAAAATAAATCAGGTTAAAGGGCTGTTGGAAACAATTCGACAACATGGAAAATAAAGGAGGTGAAGGGCTGAGATTTGCCGTTGGGGTTTTAGGTAGACAATAAAAAGTTCTGGAGCAATAATAAAAAGCAGAGAATTACCATTGGCTGTTCATAATTTCGGCCCGTTTATTCCGGAATTCTTCTTCGCTGATTAGTTTATCTTTTTTAAGAGCATCTAGTGCTCTCAGTTTTGTGTTAAAATCAATCGTTGTATTATTTTTTGACCAATCACCGGTAAAGCTGATTTCTTCTCCAACACTTTTCTCCGCATTTTTATTTACCAGGTTATATACAAACATTGCGCCTATTAATAAAACAAACAGAAACCAAATGATGATGAATCCAATACCAACAGAAGATCCGTCATCGATCAGTAATTTCATAAAAAACACACCAAAGGCAAGCATTCCTATTATAGCAATAATGCCTGCTATAAGAGCCGGCTTGGTTGGTTTGATATATGCTTTATTTTTCATTGACAGAAATATTGGCGGTTAAAGGATTTGCTATAAAAGCATTTTTTATTGTAAAAGGAGTATTTGGACTTATACCAGCTTCGGTGAAAGAATAAATTAACTGAAGCGCTTCAGGCATAGCCTTACATTCATCTTTCTTTTTGCGGATTAACAGAATAACATTGTTTTGCATCTTTAATTCAAAATCACCTTTTACAGTACAGCCCTTAGAGACAACGGTAATAGTTAATTCCTTTTTTTCATCATTTAAGGAAACGCCTAACAGGTTTTCCGATGCAGTATTTTCAGTGGGCACTGCTTGGTTGCAACCATTAAGAAAGAAAAAAAGAAGAAGTGCAGAAAATAATTTCATAAAACATTTTTTTGATCACTATTAGTATACTTTATTTCTTTTCTTCCCCAGAAAACAAAAAGTAATACGCCAATGATGTTTAGAAAAAGAACAATAAAAAACCAGCAAAGTTTGGTGGTTGAGTCATGAAATCGTCCGTTGGCAATAGCTACCAGGGCAATACACCAAACTATAAGTATCACCAGAAAAAGCAGAAGCGGAACACCTTCAAAAAGAGAAACGGACGCTTGTAAAAGGATCATGGGTATCGATTTAGCGGTGGAAATTAAACAAAACGATTGCGTTTAAAAATGACGAATAAGCAACTTTTTATTGATTATTATCATGAGTTATAATTCTGCAACTGATTACATTAACCCCTTAAATGACGTTTTATGAAAACATTACCCCCAATCCTTTTAATCTTATTTTTTTTGAATGAAGCTAACGCTCAGCAATACCTGATAAAATATGATGTAGCCGGAGAAAATGTAAAATACATCAGGGTAAAGAAACCCGGCGATACTGTTCAGGTATCTGTAATTGATCTTACTAAATCAAAAAATGTAAATCTGCGGTTAGAGAATCTGCCTGGAAGTTATTCAAGAAAAATAATACTTAATGAAGAAGAGGATATCCCAGAGTCAATTTCTTTTCCCGGCTTTGGGTCGGCACCGGTTGGCGGATTAGTAAAAGGAATGCTTTCTTTTGATATCAATAAAATGAAGCCCGATGTTCTCTTTAAAGATCTTTTCAAACAAAGCGAAAAGATTAACAAATCCAATGATAATAAAAGCAATGATTTTGAAAGTGAAATGCGGTTTGTTGCCATGCAAAAGTTTACATCGCAGTACATTCAATTTATAAATGCATATTCGAACTGGAAAAAAGCGTTGCTGTTTGAAGAGGATTGTAATTATTTATGGAAAGATCTTTTAAGCTTGAGGTATTCACTGCAAACAACAGCAACAGAGGTTAAGCAAACAGCTACACAAAAAACAAAAGAATTGATACCAGAAATAATTGAAAACCCCTCTGCTGTTATTTTGAAATCACCTGGTAACCAATCCGCTTTAGCAACAAGCACAGTACAATCATTTTCTACTTTAAACAGCACCTATGCTTCATTTTCCGGGTTGGGCATTAGTTCAAAAGAGGCAGATTCTGTTATGAACGAAGCCACATCATATATGGCCACTGTAAATCAGTTTAAACAAATTGCGGGAAACACATCATCTGATGTGGCAGTTAAACGGATAGCTGATTTATACCGGCAAATTATGACAGACAGATATGTGCAAACAATTCCTTTAACCGTAAACCGGAATACAAAATCAGTAGAAATAAGGTTCACCCCAAATATCAATAGCGAAGATTCGATAAATGCTTCTGCAATTGGTCTCAACAAAAACGACAGCTCTGTTGTACGTTATGTGACTATCTATAAAAAATCACAAATGCGTTTAAGAAATACATTTGGATTCAGTTTTGTTTCGTATGCTGAAAGTCGTTGGAATTATTTTGTTGATGCTACAGGAACCATAGCAAGAGAACAGGCCAATCAGTATATCCCCGTTTTTTCAACCATGCTTCATTTTTATACGCCCAGAGATAAAGGTTTTCGCTGGGGCGGAACTTTTGGGGCAGGCATCCCAATCAGTGGCGATGATAAAGAATTGAATGTACTGCTTGGTCTCAGCACGTTTTTTGGTAACAACGATCCTGTTTGTTTAACTGCCGGTATTAGCGGAGCACAGGTTAAAAAACTATCAGGGCTTTCGGTTGGTGATAAAGTAACTTTTACAACACTTACAGATAATAATTATACCCCGGTTTACAGGGTAGGTTATTTTATTTCTCTTTCATTTAACCCCTCTGCACTTATAAATAAAGAATAAAATACCATGCAACTCTATTATTTAAAATTTCTGGTTATAAGTTGTTTTATTTCACTTGCAGCAACCTGTAGTGTACAACAAGCAGGAAACCAAACTTCAAATGTTACAAACGTACTGGCGCCTGTTTCCTTTTCGTATCTTATTACAGGTTGTGCAACTGAGAAAGAAGTAAAATCAAAAACAAATGTGGCGGCAGCTGAACCATTGATGCCCGAAGAGCTAACGGTTAAGGTTAAAGGCGATTCTGTTTTGTACTTACGCAACGTTAATCACTTATGTTGCCGACAAGCAAAACTCAGCACAGAAAAAAAAGATTCTTCAATTACAATAACTGAATATTGGTACAGGCAGGGCTGTAAATGCAAATGCAGCTCAACTATAGAGGCTGTTGTTGATAAATTGGCAAAAGGCAACTACAACATAATAATTGTTGAAACAGGCACAGATCCGGTTAATGATCAACCCACACTAATAAAAGATACAATCTGGAAGGGATTGGTTACAATTAAATAAAGCCGCCTGTTCAACTTGCATTAACCCGGGGCTGCCTACTCTTGTCAGAATTATTTGGAAAAGATGAAGCAAAAAAAAGCTGCTTCGTAGAAACGAAACAGCCTGGTAGTTTTCACGGATACAATATGTTACTTGCTTACTTACTTAAAGAATAACCTTTTCCATTGGATATCGGATTACTTGGATATTGGATACATTTTTCAGGATTTGGATTTCTGGTTTTTACACAGGATCTGAAAAAGGTTATTTTTCTTACATCATCGGTTAAAGAACTAATTTGATTTTTCAGGATATTGGATTTTCGTTTTCAGTAGGGATACTTGTACGTAAATCAGAAGTCAAAAGTAAAAGCTAGTGAAGGGCTGTTGGAAACATTTCGCCAATGAAGTAAAAAAAGGGGATGAAAAGCTAAATTTTGCCGATGGATTTTTTGACGGGAAGCCACAATTACAGGAAGAAACAGAAAGCAGTAAAAACAAGCCCGGGAAGATATTTATGAATATTAAAACGGGTAAGGTATTTTATGAACTATCAAATACAATACATTATCTTTCTTAATTGAACTCCATCCTGTAAAAACAATCGCTTATTTTTTTCTCCTATTTGAAAAGGCTTTTATTATTTAATCATTAAAA
The DNA here is from genome assembly GCA_036758725.1 of Lacibacter sp. Lineage (GTDB taxonomy): Bacteria > Bacteroidota > Bacteroidia > Chitinophagales > Chitinophagaceae > Lacibacter. The sequence continues at coordinate 6,793 of DAIOWB010000039.1, read as the reverse complement.
ATTATCACACATGAGTAAACGTTTTTTCTTTTTCAGTTTTGTAGTCCTTTTTGTTGCCTGTAACAATGAAGGCGATAAAACAAAAACAACATCAGCTAAAGATCCGGCTCAAAAAACCGAACTTGAGCTTCCTTACAAGGCTGCATATTCTGTCAGTTATAATGATTCTGTTTCTGATGCCGACCTGAAAATGGTTTTACAATCATATAAAGACTGGGAACTGGGAAAAATGGATGAAGTTTCTAAAGCCTTTGCCGATTCCGTTTATTATGATAACTGGAATGGTGAGCAGAAAAATTGGGCAACTGCCGATCTGATCAAATCATGGTCAACTTACCGTGACAGCCTCAGCAGTGTAAAAATAGAAATGGATGTTTGGCAGAAGAGCCATTTCACCGACAAAAAAGATGATATCATTTCTGTTTGGTATAAAGAAACGGATACTTATAAAAACGGAAAAGTTGAAAGCGCATACATGCATGATTTAAACCAGGTGAAGAATGGTAAGATTGTTTGGTACAGCCAATACCGCAGACCAATCATAAAATAAAAAAATACATTTGTAAAAAAGAAACCCCTGTTAATCAGGGGTTTCTTTTTTACAGAACAAAGCATAAAATTCAATTAAAGTGTTGACATATCAATCACAAAACGATAACGCACATCGCCCTTCAACATACGCTCATAGGCATCATTAATGTCTTTGATATTGATGACTTCCACATCACTTACAATATTATGTGCAGCACAGTAATCAAGCATTTCCTGTGTTTCAGGTAAACCCCCAATCAACGAACCGGCTAAACTTCTTCTGTTTAATATAAGATTGAAAGCAGGAACCTTTGCCGGAGCTGGCGGTGCGCCTACACAAACCATCACACCATCAGTTTTTAGCATGTTGAGATAAACATTATAATCATGCTCTGCAGAAACTGTATCTAAAATAAAATCAAACGTCTTTGTTACTGCTTTCACCTGTTCTGCATCACTTGTAAGAACAAAATGATGGGCACCTAAACGTTCGGCATCTTTTTGTTTGGAAGCGGTATGGCTGAGCATGGTTACATCTGCACCCATAGAGGCAGCCAGTTTTACACCCATATGGCCCAATCCGCCCAAGCCCAATACCGCTACTTTATGTCCTTTACCAATTTTCCAATGTCGCAACGGTGAATAAGTAGTAATACCAGCACAAAGCAACGGTGCCACCGCTTCTAATGGAAGTTTATCTGAAATGGTTAACACAAAATCCTCATGCGCCACAATGGATTTGCTGTAACCACCGTAAGTAATACCACTGCCATCTTTTTCCTGACTGTTATAAGTGCCAACAGAGCCATTGCTGCAATATTGTTCAAGCCCTTCTTTACAATTATCACATTCACGGCAACTATCAACCAGGCAACCTATAGCGGCCAGGTCACCCACTTTGAATTTTTTTACATGATCGCCAATGGCTGTAACACGACCAACAATTTCATGACCGGGTACATTGGGATAAATAGTTCCACCCCACTCATTGCGTGCTGTATGCAAATCACTATGGCAAACACCACAGTATAAAATTTCAATTTGCACATCATGTGGTTTGGGTGCTCTGCGTTCAAATGACCAGGGTGCTAAAGGAGTAGTAGCCGATTGAGCGGCATATGCTTTTGTATTTGACATAACATTTTTTATTTGAACAAATGTAAGTTGATAAAGTTGTGGCTATATGAAATAATGGTTTCTTTTCTATAAAACTGAAAAACAGCAAATGATTTTTCTATCTATATCACAACTTCTGTTTCTTATTGCTTTTCATCGGGCAGCTTGATTCCCTTATTCAAAAAAGGAGTAAGCAAATCAATAGGCACAGGGAAAATAGTTGTTGAATTATTTTCTGTTGCAATTTCTCTTAATGTTTGCAGATAACGCAAGGTTAAGGCGCTTGGCTGCTCGGCCAGAATTTTTGCTGCATCAGATAAACGTTGTGATGCCTGGAATTCTCCTTCCGCTGCAATAACTTTTGACCGGCGCTCACGTTCTGCCTCAGCTTGCTTAGCCATCGCTCTTTGCATTTCCTGTGGCAGATCAATTTGTTTTACTTCTACATTGGTAACCTTTACACCCCATGGTTCTGTTTGTGCATCAATGATCTGTTGCAACTTGTGATTAATTTTTTCCCGTTGCGAAAGCAGATCATCCAGCTCTGATTGCCCAAGTACACTACGCAAGGTGGTTTGTGAAATCTGTGAAGTAGCAGCAAGAAAATTTTCTACCTGCACAATGGCTTTTTGTGGCTCCACAACACGGAAGTACACCACCGCATTTACTTTAATAGATACGTTATCCTGTGTAATGATATCCTGCGGAGGCACATCCATAACAACCGTACGCAAACTTACTTTTACCATTTTATCAATGACAGGAATTAAAAAAATAAGTCCCGGCCCTTTGAGACCATCGCCGCCGATTAAACGGCCTAACCGAAAAATAACTCCACGCTCATATTCACGCAGAATGCGGATGGAGTTGGCAAGAATAACAATAACAAAAAGAACAATCACTAAAACTGACAAAGGAATCTGATCCATGTTTTTAAATTTAATTGTGTTTGATAGGTTCTACATATAATTTCAGATTTTTCATTTCAATAATCTTTACTTTTTCGCCGATGCCAACAGTGCCTTTCAGTGATTCTGCATTCCATGATTCGCCCAGCAGTTTTACAATACCCGTAGGCGTTAGTTGTTCTGTTACTTCAGCAACAGAGCCGATTAATCCTTCAATTCCTGTTTGTACTTTTAAACGCTGGGCTTTAACGCCTAAGCTAATCACAAATAAAAAGAAAAGTGAAGTAACAATGGTTGCTGTAATAATGATACCGGTTGAAATTTTTATAAGCTCTGCCGGTGAGTCAGATTTAAATAACATCATGGAACCTAAGAGTAACGAAACGATTCCGCCTATTGCCAGCAAACCATAACTTACAATTTTTATTTCCAGCAAAAAAAGAATGATGGCAAAAATAATTAGAGCAAGGCCCGCATAATTAACCGGCAATGTATGCATGGCATAAAATGCCAGCACTAGTGCTATCACACCAATAATGCCTGGCAGAATAGCGCCAGGCGAATACAACTCAAACAACAAACCATAGGTACCCAGCAATAATAAAATATAAGCAATGTTGGGATCGCTGATGATGTTGAGGATTTTTTCCCACAGGCTCATTTCATATTCAACTACCGTTGCAGCTGAAGTGCGTAAGGTTTTAATTCCATTATTCATGGTAACCTGTTTGCCGTTTAACTGCAACAACAGGTCTTGTTCATTTTTTGCAATGAGATCAATTGCTGAATCGGCAAGCGCTTCTTTCTCGGTATACGAAAAACTTTTGCGTACAGCCCGTTCTGCAAAAACTTTGTTACGGTTTCTTTTTTCTGCGATGGAACGGATAAAAGCAGCAGCATCATTGGTTGCTTTTTCATTCATAACATTATCCATCTCTCCCTTTAAAACAACAGGATGTGCAGCACCCATGTTTGTACCAGGTGCCATCGCCGCAATATTTGCAGCCAATGTAATAAACACTCCCGCCGAACCTGCATGTGAACCACCCGGTGAAACAAAAACAACAACCGGAACATTTGATGCAAGCATATCGCTGACGATCACTCTGGTTGATTGTAATAACCCACCAGGTGTATTTAAATGAATGATGAGACATTCAGCTTTTTCTTTTTCTGCTTTGGCGATACCATTATGAATAAAATCGGCCGACACAGGATTGATGGTACCATCAATCTTCATGGAAACCACTGTTTGCGTTTGTACTGAAACAGGAAGTAAAAAGAGAAATAAATAATATGATAAGAAATGCTTCATAAGAAGCTTGAGGTTGAAAAGACCGTGCTGTAATTTACTGAATTTAAGCAACAGTTCATTTTAATTCTCTGTTACTATTGCCGAATGAAAACAACTTTTTTATTAAACAGAAATAGACCCCTTTCTGAAATCAGTTTTACCAATGATGGCATTAATTAAAAAAGAGGCTCCCGTTTTGTTTCTTTCTATTGCCTGTTGCACAATTTGCGTAAAAGAAACCATTGTTTCAACCCGCATGCCCTGTGCACCAAAAGCAAAAGGAATTTTATCATAGTCAGAACTTTCAAGCATCACCGCACAATCGCTGTTTAAAAAAGTCACCTGGTCTCTTGCTATCTGTGTCCAGCAGGCATCGTTTCCTATTAATGCAGTAATACCCAGTTGATGCCGTTGAAAAGTATCAAACTCCATTAAACTATAACCGGCGCTGCCATCGCCATAAAGAATCCAAACTGGTCTATTAGGAAAAACCAACGCCGCCCCAATTGCAAAACCAGCTCCCACACCCAATGTTCCAAATGCTCCGGGATCTAACCAGGAAAGCGGTTGTCTTACTCTTAATACATAAGAAGCTGTTGCAACAAAATCACCACCATCTGCTACCAATACAGCATCATGGGGCAATAACATTTCTAATTCTGTAAGCAACTTCACAGGGTTTAAACCTTCACCGGTTTCTTCGGCTTGTTTTTTTATTTCTCCATCTCTTAATGCATCCCGTTCATGCAACTTGTTTAACCAGTTTGCAGGGTTCATTTGTATTAACAACGATAACTCTGTTAAGAAACCTAAAGGATCGGCTTGTACTGCCAATGTTGGTTTTTTATTTAAAAACAAATCTGCTTTACTTCGATTAACAGAAATGAATTTGCGTTTGCCAATGTGGTTACCATAGTCGAGGCGAAAATCATTGGGCACACCTGCAAGTATAATGAGGTCGGCTTCTTTAATGGCTTCTTTTCTTTTATGCCTGATGTGTAACGTATGATTTCTTCCAAGTAAACCCCTTCCCATTCCGCTTAAGTAAACAGGAATGCCCAGCTTTTCAATTGCATTCGCCAGTTCATTTGCCTGTGCCGGACGTAACATGGCTCCGCTTCCTACAATCATCAGCGGGCTTTTACTTTGTTTCAGTAAAGCAATGGCCTTGCTTGTATCAGCAATGGTATGAACAGGAAATTTTGCTGATTGTGGCAGCGGATTAAATGCAACATTGTTTTTGTCTTCAAACAATTTGCGTGCATGTCTTTCCAAATACCATTGTACAGCTTTATCTTTTATAGAGGGAACAGCGGTTGTTTTACTTTTTACTGCATACCATTCTCTAACTAATTCTTCGGAGAAAAGCGTATCAATGGGACATTCAATAAAAACCGGACCGGGCACTCCATCCTGCGCCACCTCAAATGCTTTCTCCAGCACCGGAACAATCTCTTTTACTTTTTTAATTCGTACCGCCCACTTTACAATGGGTTTTAGAATACTCAGCTGATCAATATCCTGCAAAGCACCTCTTCCCTTCAGCATGGTAGCAGCAGCACCACCTAATAAGATTAAAGGAGATTGTGCCATTTGTGCATTCTTCAAAGCAGTAATGGTATTGGTAAGCCCTGGTCCTGCTGTAACAGCGGCTACGCCGGGCTTTCCTGTTAACCGGGCCACAGCATCGGCAGCAAAAACAGCTGTTGCTTCATGGCGGGTATCTATAACACGGATGCCCATTTTTTCTGCACCAACAAAAATGGGAGAGATATGTCCGCCACAAAGAGTAAATAAAAATTGTACGCCCTGATTTTTAAGAACCTGTGCAATCATTTCACCTCCGTTCATGGCAGATTGTTTTCATTGAATTTACGAAATAAAGAGCCGCTTGTTAAAAACATGTTTGAACGAATACAAGAAGAATCCTAAAGATGTAAACTGTATAAGAATGAATGCAGATTTATAAAGTGTTAGTAACAACAACCCATTAAAGAATAAACGGCTTTTATTTTCTTAAAATCATCTCTGTTGCTTTGTCAACAATATCAGCCCCCAGTTTTTTTAAATCGGTATCAACACCTTCAGCAGTAAATTCAGCAATTTTAGTTTTACCATCTTTAATAAGCAAAACAGAAACAGTTACTTTTCCATTACTAACTGTATAGTCGCAAGACAAACTGGTTACTCCAACACCTTCATAAGTTTCGTTAAATAAAATACTGGTAGTAGCATTAGAAGTTAATACTGCATTAAATGCATCGTACACAACATCACGAAGTTTCAGGTTGTCTATACGCAGTTCTGTATTTCTGAATTCGCTTCTTCCAAACAGTGGTTTCCCTTCGGGTAATTGAATCTGATTCCGCACTTCTTCATCAACCACACCCACATTAAAAGTATTGGAGCTTACCATTTGCGGATCCTGCCGCACTTTATTTTGTTTTACCAGCTCGGTTAATAATTCATTGGAAGCGGTAAACCATTTAGAAACATCGAGAAAGTTTCTTTTATTAAAAATAGCCTGGTTGAGTTTGATGGTGTTTAATAAAGAGTATGTAAGCATGCCTTGTGAATACATGCCATATTCATATGCACTTTGATTACTTGCTGATGCAGAGAGAATAAAAAACTTTGAACTTGTATTGAGTTCTTCAATGGTTTTAATCTGTTTACTTTCCACATCGCTACCCACCGTTAAAAAATTAGTAATGGCCTGGCCGCTGTTGCATGCATCAAAAATCAACACCCTGTTTTGTGCTTTTATAAGAGAAGGGTGAACCCATTTTTTCAGTGTGTCCATGCTGATGCCTGACAGCTCTATGGCGTTTGTATTAATGGAATCGGATGCTTCGGCCGTTAAAAAATAAAACTCTTCTTTTTCTCCCAGCATAACACCATGCCCTGCAAAAAAGATCAACAGGATATCATTGGGTTTCGACTT
>DAIOWB010000038.1:0-14129 GCA_036758725.1 Lacibacter sp. | reverse complement strand
GAAAATACGTTGAGCAGCTTCTGTTAATTGTTGTTTGATGGATGGGTCAGTAACGGGTATATTACTTTCAGGATGTAACTCCGATGTTTTTAATGCATAGGTTTTATATGTTCTTCCTTCAGGAAAAATAAATTCGATAGGTTGAAAGACGGTACACTTTTTTTCATCTTTTGGATTGGCTGCCACCAGTACGGTAAACTCTCTTCCTGCAATATATTCTTCAATAAGTAATTGAGGATATTCAGTTAGTAATGTTGTTACTTTTTGAACCAGCTCATCAAATGTATGAACCAAAGAATGTTCATCAATTCCTAAACTATCGCCTGCTTTGGATGGTTTTACAAACAAAGGATAACTCAAATGTTTAACCTGTTGCTCTACATGTTCAATTGTTTCAATTAATGCATAACTGGCAGTTGCAACCGATTCTGTAAATGCAACATATTTCATTAATTCTTTTGGAGGATCGTATAATAAGGTGTTGGGCCCGGTAAACGGAAGGTTGAGCAATTCCAAACTATAAATCACATCAATGGATGGTACTTCCCATTCAAGATAGCCTTCGCATAAATTCACAAAACAATCGTATCCTTTTTTGCTCAGTTCAAGTAATTGCTTGTACGTAGTGAGTTTGTTGAGTTTAATATGATCAAACTCTATAGCAGGGAGCAAAAATGATAAATTGCGTGGAGGATCGTAATACTGATAATCAACGGCAGAAGTGGAGTAGTCGGGTTGTAAAACACAAATCTTCATAAATCATTCTTGCAGCTATCTTACTGCTACTGCCTTTTTTTGTTTTTGTTTATGACGCTGCATGGCATCCTTTAATATATGCAGTATTAAACCTGAATAAGATTGATTGCTTAAACGTACAATGGCACCAATAGAAGTATAATTTTCATCTTCACTTAATCCGCATTGTGCATTCACTTCTAACACATACATTTTTCCGGTTGCTTTATCCATTCTGATATCCACTCTTCCATAACCGGTTCCGCCAACAGCACAATATGCTTTCCAGCTAAGATCCATAATTTTCTTTTGCAGATTAATAGGAGGGAGATGGTATTGATAAAAATCTTCTTCTTCACCCATCGACTTTTCTGTTTCATAGGTTTCCCATAAACGGTCGAAGGATAAAAACTTCTCCGTATCAGGTAAATCTTTATGAAAAATACGTTCAACCGGTGTATATACTTTCCTGTTTCTTGGTGAATGATAAGAACCTGATATGAAGATGGTATATTCTGGTCCGTTTATAAATTCTTCAGCCACCAGGCCACCAAAAGAAAAATCCCATCCTCGGTAACCTTCAAACAATTCTTTTACCAGTAGTTTTAATTCTGTTTCTGTATGTACCACATTCTTTACACCTAAACCCATACTTCCACCGCTTACTGCAGGTTTAACAATAAGAGGTGTACCAACATGTTCACAGATGCCACTGAGTTTTTGTTTTGCATGATGTACAGGAACCCATGCAGCATGGGCAATACCGGCTTTATCAAACAACTCCTTCATAATAATTTTTGAAGTGGTGTTATCATAAAATGCAGGATCGGCACCGGTATAGATTATTTTTTTTTCTCTTAAATAGTGAATCACACTTACACCGGGTGTACCATTTACTTCATCCCCATCACATAAATTCAATACGATGGGCGTTTGAAATGAAGTGGTGGCTGCTATTTCGTCAATGATTTCTTTATAATTCAGTTGTGTTACCGGTTGCCATTTCCAGTTAAGACGGAGTTCTTCAAACACCTTTGTGTATTCATCAATGCTTTGTGAAAAATCGTAGTAATAATCAATATTGGCATCATTGGTTTGAAGATGGGGTGCCAATACCCAAATAAACAACGGATGCCTGGTTGGAGGAAGAGAATTTAACGGGTTAGAAAGCATACTGTAAATGTAAAAGATTAATCTTTTAATTGATCAATTTTTGATTGAATAAAATCAGTCAAAGTATATTGAGATAAAACTTCGTTACTTAATTCTTTTGCTCCCTTTATAACGCCTATACAATTATCTTCAGCACATAAACAATTAAACGGCTCGGCCATAAACCATTCCGTAGAGGGATAAAAGAATGTTAACTCATCGCCCTGTTCAATGTTTCTTAATGCAACAAGATTCATAGTTGTTGTATTGAAAAATGCATTGGGATTACAACTATGGTTGATGTATTGTAAAAATTCGGGTTGCAGAATAATGTGTTTATCTTCTGAAATCTGTACGGTGTATTTGGAAGGCTGGTTATGTATTTTACTTGCTCCAAAACTGCAGATGACATCGTTTTGCTTAAACGATTGTGTTGATTTTAACAGATGATGATCGCTTTCAGCAAGTTTGTGAATTTCTGCTATTCCATGGAAACCGGTTACTATGGTTGAGGGCAGCGTTATTGAGCTCATGAAGTTGTTTATGTATTAATTAAATGAAATTAATAATAGATGGTTAATAAAAACAATAGTTTAATGCAATGTTGACTTATTGTGAATAAACTTTTTTATTGAAATGCTGTCATTTGTTGAGTTGATATGTTCCTGATTATACAAATACTGAATATGAGATATAGCATAAATGATCAATCTCAATTTATTTATAACTAAAAGACCCGTTTCAATGTTGAAACGGGTCTTTTAAAACAGGTTTAAATCTGCTTACATATGTTGTTCAATCTTCTTTACAAAGTTGCCTTTTGGCTGAGCGCCTACCAGTTTGTCTACTACTTTACCATCTTTTACAAAGAGAATTGCCGGAATAGAAGTAATACCGTAGTTCATACTGATTTGTGGGTTTTCATCCACATTTACCTTACCCACTTTTACTTTACCATCATATTCTTTAGCTAATTCTTCAATTACCGGTCCAATAGCACGGCAAGGGCCACACCATTCTGCCCAAAAATCAATAACACTGAGTTTATCCGATGAAATCACTTCGGCCTGGAAGTTTGAATCTGTAAATTGTAATGCCATATTCTTTTACTTTTTTGTTTTTTTAATGAAGATGCAAATTTAAGTCCATTCGGTTGTATCTGTTGTTCTGTCATTATCCACATTTGTTTACATCTTCCAGAGGTTGCATACATGGCATGTTTGTCAGAGCGGCAGGAAATAGCTGATGGTTTTTTCATGTTTTTTTATTGAGTTACAGGTTTATTATGAATGGCTTGAGTTATTGGCGGTATTTAACATGGAAATCCTGTGTCAGATTAAAAAGCCGGTAGTTGAGTTATTAACAAAGCGGATTATAAACTAACGATAAGTAGCTCATGCTTTTTTCCCCGTTTTTAAAGGGTTGATATAAAATGGCAATCTTATTTCAATGCTGAATTTTTATTAAAGAGTAGTCAACCTTGTTTTTTGTGTGATTTCAATTGAAATTAAATAAACCTCAATACTGATGTGATGAATTTCATTAAAAAAGAATGGGATAAAAGCAATGGCAAAAACTGATTGATATAGATAAAAATTCAAAAATCATTTTCTTGATTAACATATATTATACTTCAAATTTTACTGTTACAGCAGGCATTTATAAATGAACAGGAAGAAATTCATTGTGTAAAAAATTGCATTTATTAAATCTTCCACATATCTTTAAAACGGACACCTTATCATTTTGAAAAGTTTTTTCAGTTAACCTTCCTCCTTACCTCTTGAACTTTTTAATCACGTATTTCGTTATTTTTCAGCAGTTTTAGTTTCATTAACAATAAGAAATGCTTGTTTGTAAAAATCATTTTTATAATTGAATAGTATGCCAGAACAACTTATTTACGAAAGCAAAAAGTCCAAGATATATTTGGTGGATGAAAATGAATGGAACCGCCCTGTTTTAATGAAAATCCTGAATTATGAATTTCCTACTCCAATTGATATTGCTCAATTTTATAATGAGTTTGATATTATTGAAGGCCTTCAATTACAAGGTACCCGAAACGTTTTAAAAAAGGGAAAGGAAAAAAACAGACATGCTTTATACTTAGAATGGTTTAAGTCGGTAACATTTAAAGAGGCTTTTCAAAAGAAGCAGGAAGATGTGCTCGACTTTTTATACATCGCTTCGGCAGCAGCGGAAGCTTTGGGTGAAATTCATCAACATAATATTATACATAAAGACATCAGCCCGTTTAACATCCTGGTCAATCTGCAGGAACGTTCTGTGAAAATTATTGATTTTGGTATTTCATCCAATTTCGATTTAAAGAATCATTACCTGGGTAATCCGGAGAGGTTGGAAGGTACACTTGCTTACAATTCACCTGAGCAAACCGGCAGAATGAACCGTACTGTAGATTACCGAACAGATTTATATTCATTAGGTATTACATTTTATGAAGCATTGGCCGGCAGGCTTCCTTTTGAATCAACCGATGCAATGGAACTGGTACATGCACATATTGCTCAAATTCCTGCTCCGGTTGAAAAATTTAATACTAAAGTGCCTGCAATACTTGGAAAAATTATTGCAAAACTCCTTGCAAAAAATGCAGAAGACCGTTATCAATCAGCTTTCGGATTAAAGTATGATCTTGATATCTGTCTTTCAAATTTTGAAAAAACAGGTACTTGTGAAGATTTTGAATTAGCAACACATGATTTTTCGGGTAAGTTTTTAATAGCACAAAAATTATATGGTCGTGAAAATGAAATCAAAGATCTCATTGATGCCTATCAACGTTGTGCTGAAGGAAGCAAAGAGTTGGTGCTGGTTTCAGGTTATTCAGGTACAGGAAAATCAGTGCTGGTAAGAGAAATACATAAGCCAATTACCCAAAACCGGGGTTATTTTATTGAAGGCAAGTTTGATCAGTTTCAAAGAGCGGTTCCATATTATGCCATCTTACAGGCGTTTAGTGAACTGGTCAATATTTTATTAACAGAAAATGAAGCCTCACTTCAACTGATAAGAGAATCAATAAAAGAAGCATTGGGTGCAGAAGGAAAAGTAATTACTGATGTAATACCACAACTTGAATTTATTGTTGGCCCTCAACCCGAAGTAGCTGAAGTAGGAGGTGCTGAAGCTCAAAACAGATTTAAATACCTTTTCCGTAAACTGGTAAATGCTTTAGCAACAAAAAGTCATCCCTTAGTGATTTTTATAGATGATCTGCAATGGGCCGATTCCTCTTCGCTTAGTTTATTAGAATCATTATTAACCGACAGGGTAAGTAAATACCTGCTTTGCATAGGGGCATACCGTGATAATGAAGTAAGTGCATCTCATCCGTTTATTATATCTCTTGGTGATATGGAAAATGAAGGTGTTATCATTCATCCCATTTCAATTGGCAATTTATCAGCCTATAATATTAATGATTTAATTGCCGATGCTACAGGAGCTTCACCAGATACAACCCAGGAACTTACCAACCTGGTTTATCAAAAAACAAGCGGTAACGCTTTTTTTGTCAATCAGTTTTTAAAATCTCTTTACCAGGAAAAATTTCTTTGGTTTGATTTTGAAACATTAAAATGGAAGTGGGATCTTAAAAAAATTACAGAAAAAAATATTACTGATAATGTAGTGGAACTGATGGCATCGAAAGTACTTCGCCTGCCCGATGAAACGCAAAAGCATTTAAAAACAGGTTCCTGCATTGGTAATAGTTTTGATCTTCAGCTTTTATCTATTATTGAAAATGAAGATGAAGAAAATTTAAAAAAGAATTTAAATGAAGCACTTGCAGAAGGTTTGATAGTGCCCACTGCAAATGCATATAAATTTTCTCATGACCGTATTCAACAAGCTGTTTATTCGCTTATTCCTGAATTGGAAAAAAATCAGGCTCATCTTACCATTGGCAAATTGTTGTTGAAAAACATTGCGGATGAAAAACGGGATGAGCATTTGTTTGATATTGCCAACCAATGGAACTGGGGGAAAGATATTGTTAATGATGAATCTGAAAAAGAACTGCTTGCAAAGTTAAATCTTGATGCAGGACGTAAAGCAAAACAAAGCTCTGCCTTTAAAGCTGCACTTGATTATTTTGAAATTGGAATCAGTTTATTAAAGCCCAATGCCTGGGAGGTACAATATGAAATGTGCCGTGATTTGTATACTGAAGCTACCGAAGCAGCGTATCTCAGCGGCGATTTTGTTGCCATGGATAAACATTATCAACTTGTATTAAGCAATGCCCGTAACCTGCTTGAAAAAGTGAAGCCTTATGAAATAAGAATATTGGCTTATAAAGCAGAAAATAAATTACTGGATGCTATAAAAACAGGACTTGAATTATTAAAACAACTGGGCGAAGATTTTCCATCAAAGCCTACCATGGTGCATGTGATGGCCGATCTGATTAAAACTAAAATTAAACTGGCCGGAAAGGATAATGATAAATTATCTGCCATGCCTACCATGACGGATGAAATAAAAATTGCTGCCATGCGTATTATGGCCGATATCGCTTCATCCAGCTATTGGGCAACACCCACTTTATTTCCTTTGGTTATTTTCCGGATGGTGCATTTATCATTGAAGTTTGGAAATACAGCGCTTTCTGCTTTTGCATTTGCAACATATGGTGTTATTATGTGTGGTGTATTGGGCCAAATGAGAAACGGATACAATTATGGAAAGCTTGGATTAATACTACTTGAAAAATATAATGCCAAAGAATGGAAAACACAGATCTATACCCCCATCTATGCATTAATCATTAACTGGAATGAACATGTGCACAATACACTCAGGCCATTGCAGGAATCTTATCATATTGGAATGGAAACAGGCGCTATTGAGTTTGCCTGCATCAATACAAATATTTATTGCATACATGCTTATTTAAGTGGTAAACCATTAATAAGACTGGAAGAAGAAACAAAAGCATACAGCGAAAGCTTTAATCAGTTTAAACAGGAAACTAATTTTAATTATAATGAAGTGTACAGGCAGCCCATGCTCAATTTTATGGGACGCTCTGCTAACCCGGTAGTATTAACAGGGGAAGCCTATGATGAAGAAAAAATGATGTTGCAAAATACTGAGCGGAATGATAAGACAGGAACATTTTTCATCCACTTCAATAAACTAATTCTTTTTTATTATTTTCATGAATATGAAAAAGCAGCTTTCCATGCTGCAGAATCAAGAAAGTTATTGGAAGCAGTATTGGCCAAGTTTGAAATACCCAATCATCATTTATATGAAGCGCTTACTTTACTTGCTTTGTATCCCAATGCCGGAAGCAAACAGGGAAAATATTTACGCAGAATAAAATCAAATATGGGCAAGCTGAAAACCTGGGCAAAATTTGCACCGGAAAACTATCAGCATAAATATGATTTACTAAAAGCAGAATTGTTAAGAGTTCATGGAAAATATAATGATGCAAGACTGGTGTATGATAAAGCAATCTCAGGCGCATCAGTAAATAAATACATTCACGAAGAAGCACTGGCATATGAATTAACCGGCCGTTTTTATATTCATCAGAAATCAGAAGAGCTGGCTGAGTTTTATTTAAAAGCTTCTTATAATGCCTTTAGAGAATGGGGTGCTGAAGCTAAGCTACGGCATATGGAACAGGTATATCCCAGATATGTTTCTGGTGTTAACCGCACTGAAGGGAATATCCTCGAATCAGGTAAGGTGAATAACACCAGTTCTATGATTCATGGAAGTGTGCTTGATATCACTACTGTTTTAAAAGCTGCTAACAGTATTTCGGGTGAAGTGGTTATTTCAAAACTGCTGAATGTGCTGATGGGAATAGTTATTGAAAATGCAGGAGCACAAAAGGGTGTTTTGTTATTAGAAGATAAAGGGAAGTTATTTATTGAAGCAGTAAAAGATCTTGGAGATAATTCAATTTCAATTTTACCACATCTCGATCCTGAAACAGTTGACCTGGTTGCACCAAGTATTATCGCTTATGTTAGAAGAACCAATGAAAATGTTGTTATAAATAATGCAGCTGCTGATTCCCGTTATGAAAAAGACAGTTACATAAAAAGTCATGGATCAAAATCCATCATGTGCATTCCAATTATTCATCAGGGAAAATTTATTGGCATTTTTTATCTTGAAAACAATCTCACCAGTGGAGCATTTACACAGGAACGCATTAACCTGATGTCTTTATTATCGGGACAAATTGCAACTTCCATTGAAAACGCAATGTTGTATGACAGTCTTGGTAAAAAAGTTGAAGAGCGTACTGCAGAACTTGCATTGGAAAAAAAGAAGTCGGACGATTTGCTGATAAACATTCTTCCTGTAGAAACTGCTGAAGAATTAAAACAAAACGGCCGCACTAAGCCAAAACAATTTGAAAGTGTAACCGTTCTCTTTACCGATTTTGTTGGCTTTACACTTACTTCTTCTACTATGTCTCCTGAAGAAATTGTTAATACCATTGATACATGTTTCAGCGCTTTTGATGGAATTGTTAGTAAATACAAAGTAGAAAAAATAAAAACTATCGGAGATTCTTATATGTGTGTTGGTGGTTTACCTATTCCTAATTCAACCCATGCCACAGATACATTGCAGGTAGCTATAGAAATCCGTGATTGGGTAAATGAATTCAATAAAAATCAACGTAAAGAAAATAAACCGGAATATAATATCCGGATTGGTTTACACACCGGTCCAGTTGTAGCAGGAGTGGTGGGTAGTAAGAAATTTGCTTATGATATCTGGGGCGATACGGTTAACACTGCAAGCAGAATGGAGTCGGGGAGTGAAGGAGGTAGAATTAATATTTCAGGTGACACCTACAAATTAGTAGCAGATAAATTTCAATGTACTTACAGAGGTAAAATTCCTGCAAAAAATAAAGGTGAAATAGATATGTATTTTGCTGAAAATAAAAAATAAAAATAACAGACCTATGGCAGAAGTTTCTTTTGAAAATGCAAAACATATTTGTGAAGAATGTTTAAAAAAAACCAAGATTGGCTATAAAGACAATGGTGGTTTTTTCAGGCCCCGCCTTCGGGGTATTAATCATCTTGAGGTTGGTAAATCTGCCATTATTTCAAATCCTATTACCATTCTTCTGGAAATGTTGTATGTGTTGTACTCAAGGTTTAGATCTTTTTTAAAAAAACTAAAGGTAAGATTATTCCCACGGCATAATAAAATTTATGGTACTGTAATGGATAGCTCTATTGTAGGCAAAATAAGTTTTGCAAAAAAAGAAGATGAACTTATACCCATACATCATCTCGCCCTTGAATTTTGGAGCAGAGGTTGGTTTGGTAAATGGCGAAAACTCAGTGAAGGCTATACAAAAGAAGATGGTACGTTTAGTTTGCCTTTTGATTTAAGAATGGCAAGAAGGTTTCGTAACCACAGGCTGCGGTTTGAGATTTATGAAATTACACACATGTTTTTTAACGATCACTCAAGCCGTAAAGTATATAATCTGTTTAAATCAATCAATATTCCAAAAAAAGATTTAATAGGTTTGGAATATAGCCTGAATAATATTTATTTATTCTTCTGGGAGTATAGAACAGACACGGCTTTGCCACGAGCTGTAATTAAAGATCATGATAAAGATGCGCCGCAATACTATTCTGATGCTAGAGAAGATGCAGTTAGAGAACAGTTTATTCCCATTGAAATTGTAAAGGTGAAACACCTTGAGCAAATTGCAAATGCACCAGAAACCATTTCATTGAAAGAAATACAGGCTGACTATCCTGAAAACCTCACTGTTTGTATTGAAAAACATTTACCTGGTTATACCCGTGGTGATCATTGGTTTGGTGAACGGATGATGAATGGTATGAACAGAGGGCGTTTTGTTCCTGATGAAACAGAACGGGATCATTATTGGATGAAATATTTTGGTAAAGGATATTATGATGGAAATGATGAATATGCATTTCCTGATGCTGCCATGAAGTTTAAGCTAAAACAAGATGGTTTGCCTACACCGGTTGAAATTCATTTTACTGGTCCGTTAAATGCAATAAATAAAGATCCCTGGCAACAACGAGTGTTTACAGCTGCTGATGGAGAAAATTGGTTGCATGCAAAAAGAGTAGCAAGGGTAAATGGCGGGTTGTGTACAGAAGTGGATGAACACTTTGCCGGTACACATACCAATGTGGAGCAATATGCTATGGCAGCATACAGAAACCTTCGTTTTAATCCATTGTCTGAATTATTGTTTCCGCATTTAAAAGATGTGGTATTAATTAATCATACAGCCGATCGCATTTTATTGCATGATTACATTCCCAGTGCATCGGCGTTATCTACAAAAGGTTTGCTTGATCGATGTAAGGACATCATGGGCGTATTGGATTGGAAGGGATATGAAGTTGCAGAGCCTTTAAGTGAAGCACATACATCAGCAAAAGCAGAAAAATTATTCTGGGATGTTACAGAAGAATATGTTTCCTGGTTTATTAAAAATAATCTTGAGGGAATAAAAAAATACTGGTATGAAATTTATTGTTTTTCAGAGGATTTGTTAAATCACAGTGTTCCGGTTTTTCTTTCAGAAGTTGATGAAGATTCTTTAAGCCATCGGGAAAAAGAACGTAATGAAGCCATGAAGGAATATTATGCAGCACAGTTTTCATTTGATTTTAATAAGCCAAGAGAAAAGCGTAAGGGTATTTTACGTACTGTTTCTCCAATTACTCTGCACAAAAAATTTCCAACAGAACTTGAGGCTGAAGTGATGAAAGATTTAGTGAAAGTTTGTACTTATATAATTTTTGTTGCTTCCTATTTACATACGTGGGCCAATGAACATCAGTATGAAGATATTGGTGAAGTATTGTACAACTCACTTGGTTTGCGTTTTGGTGAAAAGGAGAGTGGTGTTATTGCACCTGAAACGGATTTAAGCATATCGCCTGATTTAACCCGAAGCACACAAATGATGTGGTTCAGCAATTTGCTTTCACGTACGGAGTATGGGTTTATTACCCGAGATGAAGAAAAAGATGTTAATCCATATTATTCAAAATTACTTCTATCAAAAAAAGATGAATTTCTGAAACTTGGAGTGATTGTAAGCGATATAGAAACCAGTACCAATATTTAATTCAAAAAATGAAAGGGCATGACAAAAAAATTAACATTAGGCATTCTTATTTACAATTGGCTTAAAGCAACATGGAATAAGTTTGTTCTTTGGATTACTTCTGTTGGATTAGGACTTGCATTGGCTGTTTTTCTAAGCTTTCCCAAACGATATCGCATGAGCCATAACAATGGAATTGCAGCAAAAGGCAGAGTAAAGATTGTAGATAACCCTGCTTTTCCAGAGCATGATTTTTTTGAAGCAGGCAGAATATTTCCCTGCAGAATACGGCATGCTTCTGCAACCTTTTTAGATGATGCAATGAACTGCATCAGAAGTTTCTCCATTAAATTTTCTGAACATCACTGGAACAGCCCTTTTGATATTGAAATGAATACAGGTGTAATAAATCTCTTCTGGTCGGCGGCAAGTTTTTTAAAGTTTGCTAAATTAAGAAAGCAAAAATGGGGTGTTGAATATCATGATTATTATCGCATTTATCCGCAGGGTTTATTAGGTGCAAAATTGTCATTAAGAAGAGATCCCAGTTCGTTTCATAACCTGCGTTACCAGGCATTAACAGCTTTTTTGTTTATTGGAAAAGATGGAGTGAAGCGTTATGCCAAATACAGAACAATGCCTTTGGATAAAGAACCCGAAACAGGATTTACGGAATTAAGCGATTGGGATACCTGTAACCAACGGGTATTAAATAATGAAACCCGTGGCAGAAATTATTTAAAAGATGAATACAAACAGCGTATTGCTAATGGTGGAGCTGATTACCTGATGCAGATTCAAACCAGAATTGCAAAAGATGATGATAGTCCGGAAGTGTTTAACAATATGACTCCATGGGATGAAGCTATTTATCCATGGCAGGATCTTGCAGTGGTTGAAATTAAAGAAGTACTGGATTGGAAAGAAAGTTTAATAACTAGTTTCTCCATTAATAATATGCCAAAGAATCTGAGTATCATTCCGTCAAAATCAATTTATGATTACAACTCGCTCAACTATTTGCGTTCACATTCTGAAATAGCAAGAAAGGCGAGACTCTTATCTTATAAAGTGTTTGGATACCCGCCGGAAATTCCAGATGATGATAACCGGAATGTATCTGATTGGTCGGGTAAGGAGTAATTATTTTATAATTGAAGACTTGCAAGTTTTATTGTTTTCTCTTTACTATCAGTCCATGCAAAGATTAATTGATTGCCGGCTTTTGTCATTTGAGGGAAACCGCTTGACCTGGAATCGGAAGATTCAGCAATAACAATTGCTTCCTCTTTTGTTCCATTTGCATTTATTTTTCTTGCTTTAATGGCTGAGCCTTCCATCCAACTGATCATGGCTGTTTTTTCATCGAGCATCACCACATCAACACGGCCAATTGGTTTGCCTTCATCAACCTGTATGGGATCTTTAAATGTAGCTCCGCCATCATCAGAAAAAATAATTTTCACTTGTCCTTTATTCTCCTGCATGGTAAACCATGCAATAGCCAGGTGATTTCCTATGGCATCAGCTCTTGGTCCATTTACCGGACAACCTGCAATTTTCCATTGATCAGCAAATACAGTTTCAGGTTCTGTCCATGCACCATTTACATACCGAACAATAGACATATCTCTTATTTCTTTATCAGAACGATCTCTGTAAACAACGATAGGTCCGTTATCTGTTATGGCAATACTTGTTTGACAGCAGTCGCAAATTCGTTCATCTAATTCCCATTCTTTTAATTTCATTCCATTCTTATCCATGAGTGCGGCTCTTAAAGTCATTTCACCATGATGGCCACCATCATGATCTTCTTTTCCTTCAGTTGCCGTTTTTCTTCCATCGAGCCAGGAAATAAAAAATTGATCTTTGAAAGGAGCAATGGTAACAAAACCATGCTCGGCTTTTTTCCCATCATCATGCAATGTTTTTGGTTGGCTCCATGTTATGCCAGCATCAGCAGTTGCCATCAGCTTTATATCATATGTAAATCTGGCTGTATCACTTTTCTCAAGGAAATGTGTAAGCATATGGCCACTTGTATCAGCAGAAAGAACAGGGTAATCGGCCCAGTTCACAAACCAATTATTTCCTGAGCTGATTACAATTGGCTGTGACCATTTTTCATTCATCAAGGTTGAAAACTGTAGTGAGGATTCTTTTCCTTTTTTTTGTATCCATGAGAGATAAACCAATCCATTAGCAGCCGTAAATAAATTCGGTTGGGCACATGAATCTGAAGCCGGCGATGATAGCTGCGTAACTCTTTCATCAATGTTTGTTTTTGATTCATTTTTATTATTTGAACATGATGTATATACAATAGTGAGAAAGATGCAGGTAAATAGTTTCTTCATTTTATTTTCCGATGTTTAATAGTAAATCAATATTCTTCTGATCATCCCATTTTTTATAACCCATTTCTGAAAACACAAGTTTCCCATCAGCATTAAAAATATAAGTTGTTGGCAAAGCCATGATATTTAATGTTTCCATGTTTTCTGCTATTACATAGGTAAAGTTGTAAGGTTTATTTTTTTTGAATTTTTCAATTTGTTCCACTGCTTCATCAGTTGCAAATAAAAAAACAACGTTTTCATTTTTTAAAATATCCATTGCTTTTTGTATGGAAGGCATTTCCTGTAAGCAAGGCTTGCACCAGGTTGCCCAGAAATTAATAAAAACTGTTTTACCCTTGTATTGTTTCAGATCAATGAAGTTGTTTTGAAGGTCAACTAATTTTATTTTTTCAATTTCAAATTCTGAAATGGCAGGAGATGCCACTTTATTTTTATTACTGCCATCTTCATTGCAGGCAGTAAATCCAATAAAAAACAAAACAAATAATGGGTATACTAATTTCATTTTAGTGATTAACCGATTGAGGAGTAATTAAATTTAATTTACTTCAATTTGCTGTTTAGTAATTGTGCATTAATAGCTACAACTACTGTGCTGATTGTCATGAGTACCGCTCCAGCAGCCGGACTTAACAGAACTCCCTGCATATATAAAACTCCGGCAGCTAATGGCAATGCTATTACATTATATCCTGTTGCCCAAATTAAATTCTGAATCATTTTCCTGTAAGTGGCTTTGCCAAATAAAA
>DAIOWB010000037.1:0-14589 GCA_036758725.1 Lacibacter sp. | reverse complement strand
GGTAATTGAAATTTCTTATCCATTGTTTCCTTAAGCGAAGAGCGAATGTATAAAGAATTGAGCGTGTTTTTTTAATCATTTAGTTAAATCGTATATATATTTGAAATGCAAATGCTGAAACCTGTTTTACAATTCGACCGCTCTCTGTTTTACTTAATTAATAATAAGTGGAGTAATGGTTTTTTTGATGCAGTAATGCCCTTTATCCGCAACCAATTCTTTTGGGTGCCTGTTTATTTTTTTCTCTTGCTTTTTATCTTTGTTAATTTTAAAAAGAAAGCCTTATGGTGGATTCTTTTTTTTATAGCCACATTTGCACTTACAGACCTAATCAGTACACAAATCATTAAATCATTAGTTGAACGACCCAGGCCCTGTGCAGATAGTATTTCTGCACAATCGGTAAGAATGCTTATCCCCTGCAGTTACAGCTATGGCTTTGTTTCATCTCATGCAGCAAATCATTTTGGGCTCTCAATTTTCATTTTTCAAACCATGAAACATTTTGCCAAACCTTGGGTATGGCTGGCATTTATATGGGCAATGTTGGTCAGTTATGCCCAACTTTATGTTGGTGCTCATTATCCTGCTGATGTTGCCGGTGGTGCTTTACTGGGCATTTTAATTGGTTACCGCACATCCATTATATTTAATAAACAATTCGGGGGGCTTCAGTTTACAGTTGTTAAAGCTTAAAACTATCTTCCGTTTCTACTTTATTATATTTGCACTTTACGCACAATGGAAATCATCATCTTATTTTTTCTGATTCTTCTCAACAGTTTATTTGTAATAGCAGAAATTTCGTTGGTTTCAGCCAGGAAATCGAGGCTTGAAGCTTTCGCCACAAAAGGTAGCAGCAGTGCCAGAACTGCATTGGAATTATCTGAAAATCCGGAAGTATTTCTTTCAGCTGCTCAAATTGGAATTACACTCATTGCCATTTTAACGGGTGTGTACTCAGGCGAAACATTCAGTGGCTCTTTATCTCCATTAATAGAAAAGATTACACCCCTCAAACCTTATGCACAAGTAATTGCAACAACGGTAATAGTTATACTTGTTACCTTTTTATCAATTGTTTTTGGAGAGTTGATACCTAAGCGTTTAGGCCTTTTACGTTCAGAAAAAATTGCAATGGCTATAGCTAAGCCAATGAAATGGTTTGCTAAGTCGGTACACCCTATTGTTTGGCTCTTAAACTCCATTACAAATCTTATTTTCAGAGTATTTAATGTAAAAACAGTACAGGATAATTCAGTAACAGAAGAAGAGATAAAAGCAATTATTAATGAAGGAACAGAACAGGGAACTATTGAAGAAGCCGAACATGCTATTATACAAAGAATCTTTCATCTTGGCGACCGGAATATCACTTCTCTCATGACTCACAGAAATGATATTGTCTGGTTTGAAGTAAACGACTCTGAGGTGTCAATAAAAGATAAAATCATTCATTTGCCTCATTCTATTTATCCAATTTGTGATGGCGACCTGGATAATATTAAAGGAATTGTATCTATTAAAGATTTGTACTTATCAGACGATTATACGCTTTTTAAAGACTTAATGAAACCTGCCCTTTTTGTACCCGAAAACAACTCTGCTTACCAGGTGCTTGAAAAATTTAAGGAAAAGAAAACACACAATGCTTTAATTGTAGATGAGTATGGCAGTGTGCTTGGTATGATTACTTTAAATGATATTCTGGAAGCAATTGTTGGAGATATACCTGAACCTCACGCTGATGATTATGAAATAATCAGACGTGATGATGGCAGTTACCTGGTTGATGCACAAATACCTTTTTATGATTTTTTATCCCGTTTTGAAAAAACAGAATGGATGAACGAGGGCGAACAGGAATTTGATACAATTGCCGGCTTTATCTTACACGAACTGGAAAGAATCCCACACAGCGGAGAAAAATTTGTATGGAAAGGATTTAAATTTGAAATAATTGATATGGACGGGCACCGGATAGATAAAGTTTTGGTGAATGCTCCAGATGAAATTATTGAAGATTAATAATTGCATCAAACTGATTTAAATTTCAAAGTTTTATCTCAATCCTGAATATTTTCATCAACTTTTCCAATAATATAAACCAGGGAACTGCAGTTTTCAATTTTTCTGAAAGCATGTATGTTTGAACGTAAACCATTCCAAACACCTTTTAATAAGCTGCCATTTTTATATTTTTCACTTAGCATTGAAATGTAATAACTGTCTAACCAGAGTGGTTTTGTATCAACAATTTTAAGACCATGCTTCTCCATTAATTTTTTAAATGATGCAGGAGAAAAATGATATAGATGCCTTGGTACATCATAGGATGCCCAACCGGCCTGGTATATTTCTGCATCTTTACTTGTATAATTTGGCAATGCAATAATCAACTTGCCATCGGGAACAAGTAGTTTTTTAAGTTGAACTAAATATTCATCTAATCTGTGAATATGTTCCAATACATGCCACATGGTAATGGCACTATAGGTTGATTCGTGCAGATTAAACAATTCATCTTCCGCATAAATATCACAATTGTACTGTTTCAGTGCATAAGCCCGGGCATTGGCGTCTGGCTCAAATCCAATTACACTCCAGCCAGCTTCTTCCATGGTATGTACAAAAGTTCCTGTACCGCTTCCTACATCCAGCAACATCCCTACTGGCCTGCCCGTTGCTTCTTTAACCATATTCATTTTACTAACCATTGTAAACTTTCGTGCAAAATGATAAAGCTTATTGATGATTCCTTTTCTGCTATCACTGTGAGAGATATAATCAAACGACTCATAGTATTTCTGCATAGCAGTTTCACAAGGAGTATTTTGAGTGAAACGAAGAGTACAATCTTTACATTCTACAATTAAAAACTGCTCTTTGCTTACTGTATAATCAGTAGCAGAAAACACTTCCTTTACAGACTGGCTATTACATACCGGGCAACTTGTAAAATGAACTAGGTGACTCATTGGTTTCTATTTGTAAGCAGACTATTGGATTTGATATTGTTTTGGTGCCTGGTTTGTTTTTAATTCAGATTTATTTCCCTGCATATTCCAACTGGTTGGGAAAAGGGATGCAAAATACAAAATTGCTGCTATACCCAGCACCAGTAAAAAAACGGCGGAATGCCACCAATGAAACAGTACTTTTTTCTTTGTGCCAAAAAGTAATTCCTGCATTTGGGTATTTGTTTTCTCCTGTTCGCCTACCCGTATAAAATGCTCGGCGTTTTTTCTGATAATTTTTTCGGCAGCTACGGGATCACCTGTTTCAATATTTATAGATGGAGTAAAACGAAGCACCTGATTTTCATCAATTTTAAATGAACCTATTCCTTTCCATTCAACTATCTTTTGATTATTTAAACTTTGTTTAAGATCAGAAATAAAATCTGCTGTTTGTTTTGCAGATTCTTCTTTAGTTATATTCAGTTGATCACTAACCCATAAACTAAACTGATCATCTGCATTTGACGTTGATTGAAACTGAAGTTTATACTGTTTTGGATGTAAAAGTTTGTTTGGATAATCAATACGGGCTGGAATTTCATCCAGCATTATTGTTCCAAATCCGTTTAAAGAAATTGATTTATATAAATACAAATGACGTCTTAATAATTCAAGCATACTTAGTTTTGCTTTTGGTCAAAAGTAAGCCTTATTCCTGCAAGAAAATTAAACCCTACCACCTGGTAATTATTCCAGCGTTGGTAAGTTCTATTAAACAAGTTGTTGAATTGTGCCCAAACGCTGATGTTATCATGTACTTTAAATTCCAGGCCTGCATTTAAATCAAATACAGAAGTTAAACGATCAGCATTGCCTGCAATATCTTTTTTGTAAACTGCACCTTTCCAAGCATACAAATCACTTTTCACCATTATTTTTTTAGTGGGTTGCCATCTCAACGCTGCAGTTAGTTGCACTGGCGTTATATGCCAGGGTAAAGCCTCGGTTTGCTGGTTTATAAAATTATAAAAATCAAGTTTGGCTGAAGCATTAAACTTATCCTGCAATACAAAACCAAGCTCACCTTGTCCATGAAACGCTTGTAATTTTGATTCCTGTAACACTTGAAATACGGAAGGTTTCACATGATTTGAAAATAAAGCAAGATTTAAATATTCAATGAACCCACCTTGAACCCTGTAATTAAACGAGTTGGCTAAAGTTCCTTTAAAACCACCATAAGCTTCTGTAATACGGGTATTAAACTGTGATAATGGCTGGTTGATCCATGGATTCTGAGATACCAGATACTGGTAAGTATTTTTCTGAATATGAGCAACCCATCCGGCTGTGATAATAATTTTCTTTTCTGCTAAATGATAATCTAATAAAATATCGGGCAATACTTTCACTTTGCCGTTCTGCCATGTTGGTTTTATACCGGCTTTTAAATAAATTAAAGATGTTTTTAATAGTGCAGCTGCATTCAAGAAATAAAGATTATTGCTGTATGAAGTTCCACCTGCCGGTTTAAACGTTGTTAAATCTGCATTGGCCTGCAGCAGTATACCAAAGCTGTTTCCAAATCTTACATCAACCGGAATATCTAATACAGCATTTGTTTCTGCAGAACGGCCATCATTAAAAACATTGATATTCAAATCAGGATTATAGGCAAGCCCAAAACGGTTTACAAATGCATTTCTTAATCCGGCCCTGATATTAATTGTTTGGTATGCTTTTTTTAATGAATCATCTTTAGTAGATACAAATGCAGGATCGGGTCCATATAAATAATACGTTTGTTGCTGATAACCTGCTTTACCATAAACCTCCACTTTATTTACCAGCGTATTAAAATGCCCGGCAAAATTGGTGTTACGCATTTGCTGAACACGTAATGGCCCTTTTTGTGAAAGAAAGTTTGCTAATAAAGTAACATTTGTTTTTTTGCCATCACCAATAGTGAACCCGGCATCAACTAAAGGGGTATTGTAATTTCCATATCCTGCTTTAATATAATTACTGTTATGTGCCTGGCCGGCAGAATCAATTTGCAAAGACAATGGTTTTATTGCTACAGGTTGTAAATTGAAAAAAAGATTTTGAATGGGAATGTTGTATGTTAATGATGGTATTGTTCCGTCGGGTGCAGGAGGTGTTGCAGTAAAATTAAGTTTCACTGCATTTTTTAAAACCGGTCTGAATGCCGATACAATTTCAACCGATTGTTTTTTTGTTGTATCCTGGGCAACGGAACTAAATCCAAAAAAACAAAATCCAATAACCAGGATGTATGCTATATTCTTCATGTATTGTTTCTTACTTAATGCGTTAATATTTTAAAATTTCTTCTTTGCCATTATTGATTGAAAGCATTTCATTAACCATCTACTTTTGAATTTTTCTTTTCTTCTTCAATAACCATGTTAAGTTTTTTCTGGGCTTCTGCTTTTAGTTCAACATTGGTAGCATTTTCAGATATACTCTGAAACGTTGCTTTTGCATTAAAATAATCTTTTTGCTTAAAATAAATATCCCCCAATAAAATATATGATTTGGTTACCCAATAATCATACGAACCGCTTTTATTTATTACTTCAAACGCTGCTTTTTCTGCATTGGTAAAGCTGTTTAAATCAAACTGGCACTTTGCAATTTCATACCTGGCTTCTGCTGCCCATTCACCTTTGTTTAAAGTAACTACAGCACGGTAAGATTGAATGGCCTGATCATAGCTGGAATTCAACTGATGATTTCTTCCGGTAACAAGGTTTGCCAATGCTTTATCATCATTTCCAATATTTTTTGTTGCCAGTAATTCTCTTGCAACTGCTGAAGCTTCTTTATATTCTTTTAATTGATAATGACAACGTAATAATCCTCTTAATGCTTCTAACCTGTTTACATCTGTGGTTGAAACCATTTTCAGAATTTCGTAATATGGCTGAGCATTTTTATAATCCTGCAAATCAAAATAATAACTTCGTGCTGCAATTAATGCCGACTTTTCTGCATACTTGCTATTACCCTGTTTTGCTACAAACTCGTAACCCGGTAATGCACTCTTCCAGTCTTTCTTTTGCATATAACATTCACTCCGGTTATAATAAGCCTGTATTACATAGGCCCCATTAGGGAAACGACTTACGTATGAATTGATTTGATCGATTGCTGCAGCACAATCATTATTATCCAGTTTTACTTCAACTGCTGCATAGGCTAAAGAATCAGCTTCACTAACAGAAATATTTCTTCCTGTAGAACGAACAAAATCTTCATAAGCTTGCGGCCTTCCTGTTTCAACATAAATGGCTTTTATATTATCCAATGCCAGATCTGCTTCTTCAGAATTAGGATATTGCTGCAACAATTTTTTATACTGAGTTAATGCTTCTTCGTTTTTATTTAAGTTATAATAAGAGATTCCTAATTGCAGTAATGCATTTTGTTTAAAGCCTGTGTTTTGAGGCGCATTAATTACATTATTTAAATAAGGTATAGCCATCTGAAATTTTTCATCGGCCATATATGTTTTTGCAATTTCCATATTGGCATCGGGTACTAAATAAGAAGATGGAAATAAACGCTGAAGATTAACTAATAAATCAACTTTTGTTTTACTGTTGCTTATACCGGTAAGCATGGCTTTTTGATACGTTGCATAATCAGCATTGGGCCATGAATAATCAATTACCTGCTGGTACATAGGTAATGCCTGTTTGTAATTGCGTTGCATAAAATAACAATCGGCCAAACGGATATATGCATCCTGATCAACCGGAGCAGAATTTAAAGCCACTTTCCCAAGCGCTTTCTGAAAAAATCCCTGGGCAACGATAAAATTTTCTTTCCGCAGATAACAATATCCCAAATTATAATTGGCTTCTTTTATACTCGACTCTCCCATACCGGGGTTGCCACTTTGTAAAAACTGATCATAAAAACGAATAGCATCATCCAGTTTGTTATTGCGATAAGCAATTTCTCCTTTCCAGAAATTGGTTAATGGTAAAACCGACGCTTTGTACGGATCTTTTAAAATTTTATCCAATAATTCTTCGGCTTTATTTAACTGTCCATCATTAATATATTCTGCTGCCCGCCCGTATAAAACTCTTGGGTAAAGTTTTTTTGTTGATTCAGAAGGATCAGTTAATGATTCAATTAATGTTATAGCATCTTTGTAATTACTTGTTCCTGCCAGCAAACCTACCAGCAATTCTTTAGCTTCCTTATTATAGGTGCTGCGGGGATATTCATTTAAAAAACGTTTGAATTCACTAATAGCTACTCCCTGGTAACCTAACTCGTAAGAAAGTTTTGCGTAGTTAAATAAAGATACTTCACGTTGTTGCTGATTGCTGCTGTTGGCAGCACAGAAAGCAAATGCATTCCGGGCATTTTCTTTTTGATTTGTTTTTAAATAAGAATCGCCCAGTAAGTACATGGCACTCTGGCTCAACGAATCTTCGCTTCCACTTAATTGCTTAAACCCGTCAATGGCTTTTGTAAGCTGATTGTTTTGATAATAGCAATAGCTGAGTTCATATAAATCCTGCCTGCTTACTTTTTCTGACTTTGAAACATATTCTTCTAACAAAGGCAAAGCTTTTTTATAATCTTTCTTTTCAAAATATGCATGTCCAAGCAGTTGTTTCATCTCCAGGTCGTACAACACATTTGTTCTTTTAACTGCTTCTTCTGCTATCTGAATTGCTTTATCTTTCTGACCCCTGAAATAGTAGATGGTTGCCATATAAAAAGGAACAATCTTTCCATATTCGGGGTGGTTTTGTACTTTTTCAAAACAACTAAGCGCTGTAGCATAATCTTTATCAGCATAAGCAAGAAAACCATAATAATAATTGGCATCAAGGTAATGCGGATCCATAGGCATTTGCCTGATGGTATTAAACAATGGCTTAGCCTGCTGAAAACGCTTTAAGTGAAAGTAACTGTAAGCCATTTTAAATTTTGCTTCAGATATCTGATCATTATTTAAACTGGCTATTTCAGCCTTTTCATAATATTCAAGTGCATCTGCAAACTGTTGCTTTCTGAAATAATAATTGGCAAGGTGAAAACTGAGTTGTTGAGTACGTGGCTGGTTATGTACAACAGCAATAAACTCACGGCTTGGGGCAAGGGCTCTTTCATCGTTTTGCTGCAAGCCGCAGGCCAATAAATAAAAGTCAATTTCCTGTACCTGTATAGAATGGTTCAGGATAGTAGTTGATTGTACTTCCTGCTTGAGTTCTCTTAATAACGGAAGTGCCAGGCTATACTGATCGTTCATGAAAAATTCCTGGGCCTGTTTAAACTTTGCTTCAGGATCTTTATTTATGGCCGTTGTTTGGGCCGATACCTGAAAGATAAAGCAGGAAAAAAAGATACTAATAATGTAAATAATGCGGCTGTTCATTGGCGTGTTAACGTTCATCTTTCAGTAAATATTTTAACCGTTCTCTTAAAGTATGTTTTGTTAGTTAAAGATAACCTCTCTGTTTCTTTCAAACACCATTCCAGTTTTTTGTGGATAAAAGATTTCGTATCGTTAATTTCGCTTTTTTGAATCACTTTTTTTAATCAAAACCTGTTCAAAAAATTGCAAATCTCTTCCTAAAATCAAAAAAAACAAATAAACTCAATTACATGAAAAAACTGCTTTCCGTTAAGTATACCGATGCTTCATTTAACATTTCTTTTCTTTTATTACGCTTGCTGATGGGGGTTACCATGGCAGTAAATCATGGATATCCCAAGCTCATTCACTTTGCAGATAAGAAAGACAGCTTTGCCAATCTCTTGGGAATTGGCAGCAGCACTACCCTTGCACTTGTTGTTTTTGCAGAATTTTTCTGCTCAGTATTTATTGTACTTGGATTATTTACAAGGTTTACCGTATTGCCATTAATTATTACAATGGGATATGCTTTTTTTGTTTCGCACAATGGAATGTTGTTTGATGACGGTGAACATGCAGCTTTGTATCTTTCCGGTTTTACAGCCATTCTGCTTTGTGGCCCGGGAAGAGTGAGCGTGGATGGGTTGATTAATAAATAATATATGTTTAATTCTGAAACTAAAATAAGGGTGCGTTATGCCGAGACCGATCAAATGAATGTGGTGTACTATGGTAACTATGCCCAATATTTTGAAGTAGCCCGTGCAGAAGCTATCCGTGAAATTGGATTTACTTATAAACAAATGGAAGAAACAGGAATTGTAATGCCTGTTGTAGAAATGCATACAAAATATCTCCGCTCAGCCAAGTACGATGATTTATTAACCATACAAACACAACTGAGAGAATTACCAACTGATCACCGCATTGAGTTTCACCATATCGTTTATAATGAAGCCGGTAAAATGCTTACAACAGGACGGGTAGTTTTATATTTTTTAAATGCAACAACCATGGCCAGAACAGTAATGCCCCGGGAATTATCAAACAGATTACAAACCTATTTTAAGTAATACCTAATAACCAAACAACTATGCCAGAAAATAAATTTTATGCATCTGTAATAACAATTGGTGATGAACTATTGATTGGACAAACCATTGATACCAACAGTGCTTGGATGGCACAGGAACTTAATAAAATTGGTGTATGGGTTAAACGACGGGTGGCAGTTGGAGATTCAAGAGAAGACATCTGGCAGGCATTAGATGAAGAAAGCAAAGAAAGTGAAATTGTTTTAATTACAGGAGGATTGGGCCCTACTGCTGATGATATTACCAAACCTCTGCTTTGCGATTATTTTGGGGGCAAAATGATAGTGAATGAAAAGGTATTGGAACATGTGAAGAACATTTTTATTCGTCTTAAACGACCCATTATTGACCGGAATTTAAAACAGGCTGAAGTGCCAGATGTTTGTGAAGTATTAATGAATATGAGAGGAACTGCTCCGGGAATGCTATTTCGTAAAGGAAAGAAAATATACATTTCGTTGCCTGGTGTACCTTATGAAATGAAAGGCATTTTTACTGATCATGTATTGTCACTGATACAAAAAGAATTTCAACTTCCATTTATCTTTCACCGTACATTATTAACAGCTGGTGCAGGTGAATCGTTTATTGCAGAACGAATACAGAATTGGGAAGCCAAACTGCCTGAACATATTAAGCTGGCTTACCTGCCAAATTATGGTTTGGTACGATTAAGGTTAACAGCACATGGATTGGAAAAAGAAAGTTTAGAAAAAGAAGTGAATGAGCTCTTTGATGAATTACAGGAGCAGGTAAAAGATATAATGGTGGTTAATGAAGATATTCCACTTGAACAGGCACTAGGAAACCTGCTGATTGAAAAAAACAAATCATTGGCAACTGCAGAAAGTTGCAGTGGCGGATATATTGCTCATTTACTTACTTCCGTACCTGGTTCATCCATGTATTTTAAAGGTACTGTGGTAGCCTATTCATATGATGCGAAAGAAACCATTTTAGGTGTCAATCATGAAACACTTGAAATAAAGGGTGCTGTAAGTGAAGAAACCATAACCGAAATGTTTGATGGCCTTATGCGGATTACAACGGCTGAATATGGAATTGCAACAAGCGGTGTGATGGGCCCAACAGGTGGAACAGATGATAAACCGGTTGGAACAGTTTGGATTGCATATGGCTCCAGAGAAAAAATGATTGCAAAACGTTTACATTTTCGTTTTGAAAGGATGAAAAACATAGAATTGACCGCTGTAAATGCATTGTTGCTCTTATTACAGTTTATAAAGAGTGAAGAAGTGAAATAAAGTTCATTTCTTTACCTTTGATGCCAATCAGCGATTGCCTGCCGATTTTTGTTGTAATGCCCGTTTGTTGCAATTTGCATTGCAGTACAAGTGCCCGCCCGGCTGAACACCGTTCGGACAGGAGTGACATAACAAAAGACAATAGATGCAAAAAAGCTGACTACATAAATAAATTCAAACTACTTATATGGCTTTAGTTGATTTAGTAATGCCCAAGCTTGGTGAAAGTATTATGGAAGCAACCATTTTGCGTTGGCATAAAAAACCGGGCGACTTTATTAAAATGGATGAAACCGTTTTGGATATTGCCACTGATAAAGTTGATAGTGAAGTACCCAGTACAGCAGAAGGTGTATTGAGCGAAATTTTTTTTAATGAAAATGATGTTGTTGCTATTGGTACTGTAATTGCCCGAATTAAAACGGATGCTGCCGAAACAATTACAGCATCTGCTCCTGCTCCCTCACCGGTATTTCAAAATACAAATGCTGAAATAATTGAAGAAGAAATACCATACCAGCCTGCTGCTGCAAAAGCAAGTGTTAACACAAATGGTATTCGGTTTTATTCACCGCTTGTATTAAATATTGCTGCACAGGAAGGAATAAGCATGACTGAATTGGAAAATATTCCCGGTACCGGTAATGAAAATCGTGTTACCAAGAAAGACATTTTGCAATATGTTTCTTCAAGAAAAGGCGGTGCTCCTGTTTCTGCTCCACAAGCTTCAGTGAAAGAAGATGTAATGGTTGTGCCAATGAACCGTGTTGAACAATCTGTACAAACTTCACAACCCTCAATGGCTCCAACTGTATACACTGGTAATGTTGAGATTATTGAAATGGACAGAATGAGAAAACTCATTGCTGATCATATGGTGAAGAGCAAACAAACCAGTCCGCATGTAACAAGTTTTACCGAAGCTGATGTAACCAATCTTGTACAGTGGAGAGATAAGATGAAAAAAGATTTTGAAAAAAGAGAAGGAACAAAAATTACATACACACCTTTATTTATTGAAGCAATTGTAAAATGCATAAAAAAATATCCGCTCATGAACAGTTCTGTTGATGGCGACAGGATTATTGTAAAGAAAGATATTAATATAGGCATGGCTACAGCATTACCCAGCGGCAACTTAATTGTTCCGGTAATTAAAAATGCTGATCAGTTAAATCTTGTTGGTTTAACAAAGCAAGTAAATATGCTGGCAGACAATGCCCGTAACGGAAAATTAAAACCCGATGAAACAACCGGCGGAACTTTTACATTAACCAATGTAGGAACATTTGGAAGTTTAATGGGTACTCCAATTATTAACCAACCACAGGTAGCTGTTTTAGCGGTTGGTGCAATTAAAAAAAGACCGGTAGTAATTGAAACTGCACAAGGCGACAGTATTGCTATTCGTCATATGATGTACTTAAGTATGAGTTATGATCACCGGATTATTGATGGAAGCTTAGGTGCAACTTTTTTAACTGCTGTTGCTAATGAGTTACAGAATTTTAATGGTGACAGGGAATTGTAGTTATTAAAAGAATGGAATTTAAATACAGCCTGAACAAGTTTCAGGCTTTTTTGTTTCTTTGCTTGATGAGAATATTAGTTGTATTGTTCATTATTAACAGCATCGCAGCAAATGCCCAATTAGGTACATGGAATATTATCAACGTTAAAACGAATTTGAACCAAAGCTGGAGTTTGTTTGGAGAAGCACAGGTTCGTTCACTTCGTTTTTATAATCAATTTCACTATTACGAGTTTAAAACCGGAGCTACATTCAATATTAATAAAAATTTTTCGTTGCAGGCCGGATTTGGAAACTATGATACCTATGCTGAGGGAGGAAATTTTAAAACCCCAATGGTAAATGATGAGTTTCGCACATGGTTACAGTTTAATATAAAACAAAATCTTGCCCGTTTAAAATTTGAGCATCGCTATCGTGCCGAACAGCGATGGACAATTAAAGGATACCGTAACCGATTTCGCTATCGCTTTCAAACAATAATTCCTGTTAACAAAACCAAATTAGAAAAAGGAACAATTTATGCGACTGCGTGGAATGAAATCTTTTTTACAAACAATGCTCCCTATTTTGAGCGTAACCGATTGTTTATAGGATGTGGTTATGAAATGAGTGAACAGTTAGCCATTCAAACAGGGTTTTTAAACCAGTTTGACTATAGATTAAATGATGAAACCGGGAGAAACTTTTTTCAGCTTTCTTTCTTATATGAACTGGCAATAAAAAAGAAGAAACAGGAGCACGTACCTGGTGGAATTGATTAATACTTTTCTTTTTTAAAAGAATATTTCTTTCCTTTTCTATTTACCATAAACAGGTTATCGTATTCAGTTTCCTGCAAATCTGTTAATAAAGACTGATTCATTAATTTATTTACAACATCATCAACGGTATTTGAATGCCCGACTATTAATACATTTTTCCTTTTAATGGATTTCAATCGCAAAATAAATTGATTGAGTGTATCCCGGTGATTATAAAGTTGAATTTGCACTCCTGTTGCAGCACTTAAAGGATTTGCAGTTGAAGTTGTTCTTATTGTTGATGTGGAGAATATATACCCGATGTTTTTGTTTTGCAGCAGATGTTTTAAATTGATTGCCCGTTGCTCCCCTGCTGCTGTTAATGGAACATCAGTAGTCATGTTGGGTGCAGCTGTTGCTTTTTCAGCATGTCGTACAATATAATATGTTGTTTTACTGCACGAACTAAATAAAACAATTAAACCAAATAAAAACAGTTGCTTCATGTTAAAATTTTAAATTGAAATAAAATGCTTTAGGAAAAAATAAATCTTAATTGTAAATTTAAGAAACAAAACCCCATTTAAAACTCCAATTATGAAGACATTATCCGAAACCTGGTTTGCAGATGGCTTTATTGATTTTGAGTTGAAAAAATATACTTTGCTTGCTTACCTGCAGGAAGTTAATAAATATTTTAATGAAGCCAAGCTTTATCCTCAATTGGCAGATGTTATTTTTCATTACAATAATCTTGTTGCCTTCAGGGAAAATAAAAAATACCTGCAGGAGCATTTCCCAAAAAAATTAACAGGGATGCAAATTGAAAAACTGCAATTACTCTATGAACAGATGATAGATGATGATGAACTGATGCAGGAACTGGAAACCATTATGCATTACTCCATCAGTGAAATGAAAAACACCATCAGCAGCGGAACAGAAATTTATGAAATGGTGGAACAAAGCATCAGCATACAACCAATAGGCATTATTCCTCTTGATCATACGGAGGGTTATATGTTTTTACGTAATACCGGTGAAAAGAAAACAAATGTGTACCAATACCGTTTGAGTTTTTTTGAGCGGCACGATGAACAATACCGTACGCTTAAAACAAATTTTATTGATAGCTGGATCAGCAATATTGCAAACAGCTATGAAAATATTAAAGGCGAATTAATCCGTAATAAAACTCATTTACCAAACCCTGCCGTTTTTTGTATTGAAACAAATTTAGCTTACCCGGTTGATGAAACTTTTTTACCTATTGCCAAGCGGAGTTTTGTAAAGTTTCTGGCAGCAGCTTAATGAAAATAGTCATTTCAACGAAAGAAACATCCCCAACAATTGATGCAATTTCAAAGTCATGAGATGTCTCCTTCGTTGAGGTGACGTTTTGAAGAAAATTTATACTACTCCACTTTCAACCCCCAATCAATTCCTTTTTCTGTAGCAGGCACTCCTTCTTTCATCCATTTAGGCATTGAGGCTCCTTTTAAGTAATGATCGAAGAACTGTGCCAATCGTATTGAAAGATCTTTTCTGTTTCTGCGTTCAACAAGGTTATGATCTTCATCGTTGTATTG
>DAIOWB010000036.1:10388-15019 GCA_036758725.1 Lacibacter sp. | reverse complement strand
TAGTTCCATATGCAAGATCACCTGCATCGCCTAAACCCGGTACAATATAACCTTTCGCTGTTAATTCATCATCAATGGCACCGCACCAGATTTTTACTTTCGGCTCATTTCTTTGTACAAACTCTAAACCCACTGTACAGGCTATAGCACAAACAATATGAATTTCCGCCGGCTGTCCTTCATCCCTCAAATACTGAACCGTTTTTACCAGTGAACTGCCCGTTGCCAGCATCGGATCTGCAATAATGATCACTCTGTTTTCAAGGCTGGGGCAACTTACGTAATCTAAACTTATTTCAAACGTACCATCCCTGTGATGTTTACGATAGGCTGATATGAAGGCATTATCAGCTTTGTCAAAATAATTTAACAACCCCTGATGTAACGGTAAACCTGCCCTTAATATTGTAGCCAGTACCGGTTGAGATTTCAGCATTTTTATAGTTGCAGTTCCCAGTGGAGTAGTAATTTCTTTCTCTTCCCATGCCAGTTGCTTGCTAATTTCATAGGCAGCTACTTCACCAATTCGTTCCAGATTGCGCCTGAAACGCATACGGTCGGTTTGCACATCTGTATCTCTTAACTCGGCTATCCAGTTGGTTAATAATGAATGCTGATCACTTAAATTGATTATCATAAAAATGCAGATTTATTTTTTATGTAGCCGGCACCTGTTTGCTTTTCAGCTTTTGTTGCCACGCTCGCTTTTACTTCATTGCTGCCTGCAGCTGTTTATCTCTTGCTCTTTATATTCTTAAACTTCAGAAAAAAAATTCAACTTCTATCAACTAACAATCAACTTCAGTTATTGCAAACTGAAAATAAAAATCAATACAGATAACCTCTTTTAAAAAACAGCAAGTCTTACTTTTACAAATCTAATTCTTATCCGGTTAAATATAAGAATTGAAGAATAAAATCATCTTACAATCAGTTAATTAAAAAAGATATGGTATACAGGGTAATTGGATTAATGAGTGGCAGTTCACTCGATGGGTTGGATATTGTATTTGCTGAATTTGAAGTGAACGGACAAAAATGGACTTACAATGTCATTTTCAGTGAATGTTATGCATACAGCAATGATTGGGTTGAAAAATTAAGAACTGCTACCACACTATCTGCAGTTGATTATATGCAATTACACGCTGACTATGGTCATTATCTTGGCAAGGAAGTAAACCGCTTTATTACAGACAATAAACTCGAATACCAGGTACAAATGATTACTTCGCATGGTCATACAACATTTCATTCGCCTTCATCAAAAATGACGCATCAGTTAGGCGATGCAGCTGCTATTGCTGCTGAAACAGGCATTAATGTAGTAAGTGATTTGCGGGCTATGGATGTTGCATTAGGCGGACAAGGAGCACCTATTGTTCCTATTGGTGAAAAGTTACTGTTGCCCGGTTTTGATTACTTTTTAAACCTGGGCGGCATTGCAAATATTTCGGCAAACACAACGCCATATACAGCTTTTGATATTTGTCCGGCCAACCGTGTATTAAATATGCTGTCGCAAAAGTTGGGTAAAGAATATGATGAAGGGGGCTCACTTGCAAAAAGCGGTGTAGTAAAGAATGATTTGCTGCAACAATTAAATGCACTGGATTATTATAAACTTCCTTATCCAAAATCATTAGCCAATGATTTTGGCACGCATGAAATATATCCAATGATTGTAAACAGCGGATATACAACCGAAGATTGTTTGTGTACTTACGCCGAGCATATTGCAGTACAGATTAGTAAAGCTATCTCACAAATAAATTTAACTACTACAGAAGAAAAGAAAAAATTGCTGGCAACAGGTGGTGGAGCATTTAATACTTATCTTATTCAGCGTATTCAACATTATTTACCTCATATTGAAATTATTGTACCGGAAGAAAACCTGGTAAAAAATAAAGAAGCAATGATTATGGCATTTATTGGTTTGTTAAGATGGAGAGAAGAAAACAATGTATTAAGCAGTGTAACAGGTTCAGGCAGAGACAGTATTGGTGGTGCCGTTTGGATTGGGCAGGAGTGGTAAAGTACTTCACAAAAATTTCTGTTGCAATTAAGTTCATTCTGCATACTGAAAAAAATCAGTGCAAACGCTAATCTGTGTATCTATTTTGTATATTTAAGTACATGTCAGAAAGCGAATCATATCAACCATCAAACCACGGTTACATTTCACCAGCACCAACGCATAAAATTGGTGAAGTTGAAAAAAAACTATTTTACAACTTACAAAAGGAATTAAACAATCAATTCAGAATTATTTTTCCTGATAAGCTTGCTTCAAGAACCATTGTTGTTATTCCCAGTTTAACATTAGACCGTGAAATTTTATCGAAAGTAAAAGGACATGTGTTTTACGAAGAACGGTTACTCTGTTTACTCATGTTGTTACGTATGCCTCGTACACATGTTATTTATATTACCAGTGTTCCTATTGATCCGGTAATCATTGATTATTATCTTCATTTGTTACCCGGCATAACAGGGTATCATGCAAGGCAACGACTAACATTATTAAGTTGTTTTGATGCATCACCTGTTGCATTAACTTTAAAAATTCTTGATCGGCCGCTTTTAATACAACGAATAAAAAGTCATATCGAACCTCATTCACCTGCACACATCACTTGTTTTAATGTTACTGAATATGAACGTACATTATCATTGAAGCTGGGCATTCCTTTATATGGTTGTGATCCTGATCTTAATTTCTGGGGAACAAAAAGCGGAAGCAGAAAACTCTTTAAAGCATTAAATATTCTTACTCCTGAAGGTTTTGAAGATGTAAAAAATAAAGACAGCGTTATTGATTGTCTTTATTTACTCAAACAAAAAAATCCCGGCTTACGAAAAGCTGTTGTTAAAATGAATGATGGATTTTCAGGTGAAGGAAATGCCATCTTTTCTTATGCTGATGCACCGCCAGATGATTCATTAAAAAACTGGATTGCTGAAAATCTGCATATACATTTAAGAATTGTTGCTGATAATCTTTCTATCAATACCTTCTTTAAAAAATTTGAAAGGATGGAAGGTATTGTAGAAGAATTTCTGGAAGGAGAGCGTATTACATCGCCATCTGTTCAATGCAAAATAAATCCATTAGGTATTGTAACCGTACTTTCAACACACGATCAGATGTTGGGTGGCGAAGATGGGCAAGTTTTTTTAGGTGCAACCTTTCCTGCCAGCAAAGAATATGCAAGAGAAATTGGAATGTTTGGAAATGTTATTTCTGAAGAACTTAAAAAGAAAGGTGTGCTTGGCCGTTTTGGTATAGATTTTATGAGTATAAAAAACGGAAACGATTTAAAACATTATGCCATTGAAATTAATTTAAGAAAAGGCGGCACCACACATCCATATCTCATGCTTCAGTTTTTAACTGAAGGTGATTATGATGCAGAGTCTGGTGAATATTATATGCCCGATGGAAAGAAGCGTTATTATTTTGCAACAGATAATCTGCAAAGAGATTGTTACAAAGGACTCACTCCGCATGATTTAATTGATATTGCTATGTACAACGGATTGCATTTTAACAGCTCCCTGCAGGAAGGAGTAATGTTTCATTTAATCAGTGCACTATCCCAATTTGGAAAACTGGGACTTGTTTGCATTGGCAGCACACCCGAAAGAGCCATTGAATACTACAATAAAGTAGTATATGTATTAAATGATGAATGCGAATAAGTTTATAATCCGTACTGATCAACGATATACAACAGCAGCACCATATTAATTGCTCCCAATTCCAATTCTCTTTTATTCACCCATTCAAATGTATCATTCGCTGCATGATGATGATCAAAGTACCGTTGT
The DNA here is from genome assembly GCA_036758725.1 of Lacibacter sp. Classification (GTDB taxonomy): domain Bacteria; phylum Bacteroidota; class Bacteroidia; order Chitinophagales; family Chitinophagaceae; genus Lacibacter. The sequence goes on along the minus strand of DAIOWB010000036.1, from coordinate 11,185 downwards.
GAATCGGGTCTTAAACCGCAGAGTACAGTGCCCAATGGCTTCAAAGGACCAATATCAGCACCGCCACCACCTGCAGAAAATTCATACACACCGTAAGGTTTAAACAACGGTACCCAATTACGGAGTTTGTTTAATACAGTTTCTTCTGCTGTAAAGCCAAATGCTCTGGGTGTAAAACCACCTGCATCACTTTCCAGCGCAAAAATGAATTTTTTATTATTTTCTGTGGTTGCTACTTCAGCATACTTACGTCCACCACGCAATCCGTTTTCTTCATTCATAAACATTACAACACGTATGGTACGTTTAGGTTTTATACCTAATTGTTTATAAACACGTATTACTTCCATACTCTGTATACAACCGGCTCCATCATCATGTGCGCCTTCGGCAAGATCCCACGAATCAAGATGGCCGCCTACTGTAATAATTTCATCAGGAAATTCAGTGCCTCTGATTTCACCAATTACATTGTAACTTTTTACATCGGGCAACATGGCACACTCCGTTTTGAAAAAAAGTTGTAAGCCTTTCTTTTTCTTCAGTTCATTACTCACTAATTCTGCATGTCTTGTTGAAACTGCAATAGCAGGTATTTTTGGAAAAGAATCATTATAGTTTGTTGCGCCGGTATGCGGATAATCGTCAATATTACTTGCCAATGAGCGAACCATTACTCCAATAGCTCCAAACTTTGAAGCCATGGCTGGCCCTCTTCCTCTAAACTGCCCGGCTTCACCATAAGACCGGAATGTTTCAACGTTTGTTGGATTCATTGGAAAATTATAAAACACAAT
>DAIOWB010000036.1:0-10288 GCA_036758725.1 Lacibacter sp. | reverse complement strand
TTAACTGATTTCTCAGCCTGTGGAGAACCACTCAGCCTCGGGCCTACCTGTTTACATAAAAAACGAAGATTCTCATAAGCCGTGCTGTTTGTAAAAATATCGTTGGCTATTTTTTTAAACTGGATGGAATCATTATTCTGAGCTATTGCAGTTGTACAAACAGAAAAAGCAAGAAACAAAAGAAAAGATTGATTGCGCATGGTGAAATGTAGATTTTTACAAACCTAACTAAACCTTTAGGAACAGCAAACAGTTAATATCCAGATACACTTAAAATCTTAACTTCGTCTACACATTTTTTAATATGAAGATTGGAATTGTTTGTTATCCCACTTTTGGCGGCAGTGGAGTTTTAGCTACTGAACTTGGAAAAGCACTTGCTGAAAAAGGACACTTTGTTCATTTTATTACCTATCAGCAACCGGTAAGGCTGAGTGGTTTCTTTACAAATATCTTTTATCATGAAGTGAGGGTTCCACATTATCCGCTTTTTGATTATCCCCCATATGAAACCACACTTGCCAGCACCATGGTTGATGTGGTTTTAAATAATGATCTTGATCTGTTGCATGTACATTATGCAATACCTCATGCATCGGCAGCATACATGGCCAAACAAATTTTAAAAAAGAAAGGAAAAGATATTCCGGTGATATTAACCTTACATGGCACCGATATTACACTTGTAGGAAAAGATAAAACCTTTGAACCGGTTGTTGCCTTTTCAATTAATGAGAGCGATGCCATTACGGCTGTTTCGGAAAACCTGCGCAAGGAAACATACAACACTTTTCATATTGAAAAAGAAATAGAAGTCATTTACAATTTTGTTGATGTAAAACGTTTTGAGAAAAAACCGCTTGATGCGTTTAAAAAAGTATTGGCTCCCGATGCAGAAAAAATCATTACTCATGCATCCAACTTCAGAAAAGTAAAACGGGTGAATGATATCATTCACATTTTTGCCAACATATTAAAAGAAATTCCTTCAAAATTATTAATGGTGGGTGATGGCCCCGACAGACCCGATGCTGAAGAATTATGCCGTGAATTAAAAATTTGTGATGATGTTCGTTTCCTTGGTAAACAACAGGAAATGGAAGAAATCCTTGCCATCTCAGATTTGTTTGTACTAACCTCAGAATACGAAAGTTTTGGTCTTTCTGCACTGGAAGCAATGGCTGCAGGTGTTCCTGTATTATCTACCAATGCCGGTGGCCTTCCCGAAATAAATATTCATGGTAAAACTGGTTATATGGCCGATGTGGGAGATGTAAAAGAATTAAGCAGGCTTGGCATGGAATTACTGAAAGATGAAAAGTTGTATAGCAGCTTTAAACAAAATGCAAAAGAACAGGCATCAAAATTTGATATTCATCATATTGTTCCTATATATGAAAAATTATATGATCGTTTTGTTTCTTAATTAACGGGTTCGTAACCACGATGAAGGATTAATAAGTTGATTTTCTCTTGCTAAAATAAAATCAATTTGTCCTTCACCATCCAGGTTGGTTCCAACTCTTCCAATTGCCTGGCCTGTTTTAATAGTTTGTCCTTTACTTACACTTGAAGAAGCTAAATTGCTGTAGGTTGTAAAATATTTTCCGTGACGAATCATCACAGCACTCATTCCACCTACATCAAATACACTTACAACTTCACCTTCAAAACAGGCTTTTACAGTTGTTCCCGGTGGTGATGCAATTGTAATAAAATCCTGGCTTCCCTTAATGTTTGTCCCGGGCACTGTATAAGAACCATATCCAATAGAAACATATCCATTATCTACAGGAAAAGGTAAACGGCCTCTGCTACTTTCAAAATTATTTCCAAGTGCAAGATCTTCTTTATTGTATTCCAGATAACTTTCTGGCTTTTTGGGTTCTTCTTTTTTAACCGGTGCTGTTATTTTTGGTGTAGTAGTTGAAGTTGTAGTTGTTGTATTATTATTCTTAGCATTTTCTTTTGCTAAACGATCAGCTTCATCTTTATCTTTTTTCTCTTTAGCTGCTTTATCTCTTTCAAGCTTTGCCCGGGCATCAGCTTCTTTCCTTGCTGCAGCAATTTCACGACTGATGATTGATTGAATGGAAGCTTGTAATTGCTGTGCCTGTTTACGTTTTAGTGCAATGTTTTTGTTTATTTCTTTTTCTCTTGACTTCAGATTATTTACAACAGCATCCTGCTCCTGCTTATCTTTTAATAATTCACCTACTTCTTTTGTTTGATCTGATAGCACACTGCTTTTTTCTTTCTTTTTGTTGGTTAACTCAACAATTTTGTTTTTATAAAGATTTTCAGTTTGATGGATTGCATCCAGTTGCTGAGCCCTGTAATTGCGGTAAGCCCGCATATATGCCACACGGCGCATAGCATCGTTAAAACTATTGGCAGAAAATAAAAAATTTAAAAAATCATAGCTGCTTCTGTTCTTGTATGCATAAACTACATTTTGTGAATACTTCATCTTTAACGTATCCAGATCTTTTTGTAATCTTCTCATTTCACGGTAAGATGTATTAATACCGCCATCAATTAAACGTACCTGGCTGTTAATGTTTTCAATAACCTGGCTTCTTAACCGTATTTTATTTTGGATGAGAGTAAGCTGGCCAATACTTTCTTTCTTATTCTTTTTAATCTGGTTATACTGGTTGGTAAGCAGTTCTATCTCCTGCAATGTTTGCCTTTTTCGTTTTTCCAACTCAGCTTTATCCTGTGAAAAAACAGCTAACTGCAAACAAATAAAAAAAAGAAAGAAAATAAATTTATGCATAAGCTATGTGAATCAGTTACAAAAATAAGGTTATAGCATTGTATGAAACGCCTTTGTGTAGTAAATCGTGTGCCTTATTTAATTCTTTTGAATTTTTTAGGAATGGCAAAAGGGAATGTTAAATCTTCATTCAATTTATAATCTTTGTATTTCAATTCTACTTCAAGTTTGTTTTGCTGCGACATAAATATTTCCCTTGACGATGAAAATAAAAATCCCTTTTTATTTTCATACTCCGATAAATTTAAATCGCAGGTACGATTAAGAGTTGGATCATTATCATCTAATTTACTTTTATAAATCTGAAACTCATTGTTAATGGACAACAGATTTTTAAAAACAGGATCAACACTCAGTAAACTGTAGCCATTTGCATTTTGGCTATACATGGTTATACTATCTCTGTTAAAAAACACAGGATTTCCAATTAATATGTCCTGTAAATCTGAAAACTGAAATGGAATCTGGCTTATTTCCTGAATCATATTTAAAGGCCTTACCTGGTAAGTATTGGCTAGTTTATCCAATACCTTAATACTGTCCTTTGAAATTAATACCCGTATACCTTCAATTCCAATATCATTGCTGAGCGATACCCAGATAATGCTGTCTTTTAACATCCGGATATTTGCAATAAAATTGGGTTGTTTGCCTTTACTGTTTGTATAATCAACTTTAATTTTAGCTGAAAAGGTATTGAACTCAATTTTATTCTGATCAACTTTGGTAAGCAATTCATTAACCATCCGCATGGTATCTGCATGTGTAGGCACTATTTGATCAGTGATGGCCACTGTGTCTTTTTTCACAATAACCTGCTGTATTTTTTTTGTTGCTCTGCATGCAGACAACAATACTAATACTATAATAATGACAATTAACTGTTGAAATTTTTTCATTGCATTTTATTTACCGGTACTTCCAAAACCACCATCGCTACGGGATGTATGTTTTAATTGAGTTGTAAGTTCCCATTGTACGTTCTCTACTTTTTGAATCACCATTTGAGCTATACGTTCTCCACTATTTACAGACTGTATTTCATTACTTAAATTAATTAAAATAATCTTAATTTCTCCCCGGTAGTCAGCATCTATGGTGCCGGGAGTATTTAAACAGGTAATTCCATGTTTAATTGCAAGGCCACTTCTGGGTCTTATTTGCGCTTCAAAACCTTTAGGCAATTCAATAAATAAACCTGTTGGAATTAAGGCCCTTTCCAATGGCTTCAATAAAATTGTTTCTTTTAAATATGCTTTTACGTCCATTCCACTGGAACCATCTGTTGCATAAGAAGGCAATGGATTATCAGATTTATTGATAATATTTACAACCATCATTTACTTTTTACTTTTCTAATAATACTGTAGCATAAGCAACAAGGCCTTCTTCTCTTCCTACAAAACCCATCTTTTCTGTTGTAGTTGCTTTTATAGAAACAGCTTGTACATCTATTCCAAGAATGGAAGCAATAACCGCTTGCATGTTACCAACAAAGGGTTTTATTTTTGGCATCTCAAGACAAAGAGTGCTGTCAATATTCACAACTTTATACCCCTGTTCTTTTATTTTTTCATAAGAACGCTGTAATAAAATTTTGCTGTCAATATTTTTAAATTCAGCTGATGTATCCGGAAAATGGGTTCCTATATCGCCTAAAGCAAGCGCTCCAAGCAAGGCATCACAAATGGCATGCAGTAAAACATCTGCATCGCTATGCCCAACAGCACCTTTATGATGCGGAATTTCAACGCCACCAATAAATAATTTTCTGCCTTCGGCCAGTTGATGATAATCAACACCAGATCCTATTCTCATTCCCATAATGTAAATAAAAAAGCGAAGGTAAACTACCTCCGCTTTTTACAAAATCTTTTATCTTTTAATCAAAAACTGTTATTCAGGAGTTGTTGATTCACCTGCATCGCCACCTAAATCAAACAATAAACTAAAGCGGGTTGTATTACTTAAAGGGTTACGGTTAATACCCTGTCCAGTTGGCACAAGGTAAGAGAAGTTAAATCCAAGACGGTTATATTTTACTCCAACACCTGCACTAAAGTAACGACGGTTACCTTTTGTTTTTGCTTCATAAAAATATCCGGCACGGGCAAAAAACAATTCACTGTAAGAATATTCTAAACCGGTTGATATCTGAAACTCTTTCAATTCTTCTTTAAATCCTCCCGGTGCATCGCCAAAAGAAGAAAACCAGCTTGATACTACACTCTTGTTTCTGTAAGCATCTAATGCTTCTGGTGTACGTGAAGATGGTGGTGTTGGTACAAGTAGTTTATTAATATCCATTCCAATACTTAATTTATTGGTTTCATCAAACACAGCATGATAAACTGCACCTATACCCAAATTTGCAGGAATATAATCCCTTCCACGGGCATCATTAGTATAAGATATTTTACCACCAAGATTACTCATAACAGCACCGGCAGTAAATCCTTTTCCTTCTTCATTTAAGCCATTATAATAAAATGAAATGTCGCCGGAAACAGTAGTACCCGGTTTGTAAGTAACTCCATTTGTTGTTCCATTAGCAAGGTTTGAATAGATAAAACGCATGGCGATACCCACACCAATTTTATCACTCAAGCTACGGCTGTAACCTCCGTCAATTGACCACTCACGGGGCCTGAATTGTTGTAAATCATTTCCTGAAAAATCTGTGAATTGAATGCTTCCTAAATTAAAAAATCGTAAAGAACCGGAAATAGCCTGGTTCTCTGCTATTTGATAATAACCGGCAACTGTTCCAATAAACACATCATTTAAACCCAGATCTTTCAACCAAGGTGTGTATGTAAGTGAAATAGCAGCTTTTTGTTGAGCAAATGGAATTTTAGCCTGGTTCCAGAAAGATGCATTTGCATCAGGTGAAATGGCAATTCCAACATCTCCCATACCACCAGCACGTGCATCGGGCGATATACGTAACATGGGAACTGCAGTGGTTACAACGTTAATTGAATCCTGAGCATTTGATTTTACTGTAACAGCAAGCATCAATAAGCACAAATAAAGTGCATAATTATTTCTCATCAGCATTAGGGTTTGAGCCATAAAAATAGAGCAATTTTAGGAATAGAGTTTTTTAAAACTCTGTTTTGGGTGTTTATAATATAACTAATTTTTGCAATGCGGTTTGCTTTTTACCTTCTATATCTTTTACTTCTAACTGGTAAATATATACTCCACGTCCCACTTTTTGTCCATAATCATCTTTACCATCCCACTCAATGTCAAAAGAACGGTTACCATTGTTATTTATTGTCCTGGTAATTGTTTTTACAACCTTTCCCGAAATAGAATAAATACGAATTAATACTTTAAGATCGTCCGCAGGCCGGTTATGTTCAAACATAAAAGTTGTTTTACTGGTAAACGGATTAGGATAATTATAAACTTTGTCAATTTTTAATTCTTCGTTTTTAATTACTCTGAATTCAAGCGTGTATTCGCTACTGTTATTTTGAATATCCCAAGCCTTAATCTTTAGTGTGTGTAACCCTTCCGTTAAAGATGGCAACTGAAAACGTGCTGTACCTTTTTGATAACTGTCGGTCTCAGCCTCGTAATAATCATTTAAAATAAAAAACTGAGATTGATCATTGTCTAATGTTGCAATAAGGTCGTGACCAATACCTGTGCCAACTGTATTAATTCCACTTGAGTCGAATAATTTCAAAAGTAACACAGGTGTTTGATTGGCAATACCACCGTTTACAAATTTTTCATCGTTGAGGTATGCTTTTATGATGGGTCCTGCTTGATCAATTGCAGGGTTTAATCCTGCTCCACCAATAATGATTGAAGTTTCTGCAGCACTGCCATCTTTTGTACCATCTTCAGCATAATAACTGATTTTCCCGTTTCCAAATTGATAATTGATATCTTTTGGCACAACAAATGTGTAGCTGAATTGCCCGTTTAGTACTTTCGCCTTTCCTTTAAAAACAATATTCTGCTGATTATTGAATGATACAACCTGGCTTGTTGCATCATTCCCAATTGTTTTTATTTGTTGTGCTTTATCATAAATAACAGGAAAAACATTGCCATTAAAATTTGATACTCTTATGCCATTCACATCTGTTACTTCACCTTGTATGGTATAACGGTTTAATGCTTTTAATGTATCAGATGATGGTGGCTGATTATTAATTGTTGTTGTTTTCACTTTCAAGACAGGGAAAGCTAGCGTTACTGCAGGGTCACCAAGCAGGGTGAATTTTCTGTTATTAATTATATCACCAAAATTCTGATAGGTATAATTTTTAGCCCTCTTAACGGCATCGCCCAAAGAAAGAAACCGGCCATTTACATCAGGAGCAAGTGCAATCTGAAAATAATTGTAATTCATAATGCGGTTGCTGAATGCAAATACAACACGGGTTGTTGTCATTAAGGCTATACCTCCTGTACGTTCACGTAATAAAATATTTTCCCCAATCGAATTCACAGCCGGGTTGTCATAGGGTGCAAAGTCGCAGGTTGCCGTAATAAACAAGGGAAGCCTGTTTGCATTGTTCCAACTGTTAACCATATCCTGATCAAGAATAACTTCTTCAGCTAATCTTCTGAAACCACCATGGCCGCTATAGTTCCAGATTAATGTGCCGGAAAATATTTTGTTATTGATGGCCTGATTAACATCGGGGTATCTGCTGCCCCCACTTCCGCTTTGCTGACGGTAAGCATCCAGATATATTTTTGAAAGATTGATGGATGGATTTTGGTTGATAAGTGAAGAATGAAATTCGGCATCGTTGAGATGCAGATTATTGTCTTCATCATCAGCAACTAAAGTAACGGCATTTCTCCATGCACCATAACTTTCCTTATCATGATAGCGGATAATTTTATCAACAACATTTTTTGCTTCCTGTAAAGTTTTAGCCGGAATTCTTCCAATACCAATATCCAGTAAGCTTACCGGGAATTGTTGATTAATATTATCTGCATCATCAAGAAATCCAAAAAAATCATCAGAAGTGTACGTTGATAAGGGGTCTAATGATGATTCACTTTCATAACAAGGAACCAGGTTGGTATTATCTTTAATTCTGTTTTGAAAATCATAAGAGGCATCACCCATCAACAATAAATAACGGGGACGTTTAGTAGAATCATTGCCAGCTTTATCATAATACATTTTTACAAAATCACGGATGGCTGTTGGATCTGGTGAGCCTGATGAAAACTCATTATAAATCTGGTTGGTAGTTACTACCAGCGTAGAAATATTTTGTTTTTGCTGATGCCATTGTGCCAGGCGTTGTGATTCGCTTAATAATGATGAATGTGTAATAATGAGGTAATTCTTTGATGTTGATTGATGAAGATCCTGGTTATCCACTTTACCTGCAACTGCAGGTATTAAAAAATTCTGATTATTAAATGCAACATATTCCCTTAACTGATCTGCATTATTTAAAAATTTATATTCAGAACCACTTAATGTTCCGGTTATATTCAATGGCCTGAGCGGATTTGTTATATCCCAAACAAAAGTTTGGTTTGATGCACCCTGTATTTTAAATTCTGCAAAGTTCCCGGGCCCAACAGATTCCCAATCTCTGAATAAGAGTTGATTTATCCCATTCAAGCTTAATTGTCTCAAAGGAAATAATTCAAACCAGTTTAACCATCCAATTGAATTTAAACTTCCCTGTTGATAAGTATATTGAAGTGAAATGGATGATGATGATGCAACAAAAGCAGCATTCATTTCAGAAGGAAAAGCAACCGGATCATAATTACCCGTACCTACTGAAGGAATGATGTGTTGAGCAACTAAATTATTAGTTGATGTAATGTTGAAAGCACTTCCAACTCCATTACTTCTTGCAATAACATTTGAGATGATTTGAACAGGGCTTGTTAAAACAATGTTTGGGAATTGAACAGAGAATGTTTTTGTTAATTGTTGCCCGGGTGAATTTCCAAATTCTTCACCATACCAATGTTTGCCACTTTTTAATAAATTAAAAGTATCCAACTCATAAAAATACCGATCCCTGAAAACGGATACTGTTTGATTTGGAGAACCAATATTGTTCATGTTTGAAATTCTTAATCCGGTGCCCCCAATATTTAAAAAATAAAAAGACTCTGATGCATATAAATTCTTTTGGTGTTTAAACCGTTTATTCAAAGAATCTTTCTGCCAGCTGTTAGGGCCATTAGCATAAAAGATGAAATAATCACTACCACTTAAAACGCCATCACCCCCATCAAAAATCATAATTGAGTTTTCAATTAAATCATCAGGCCTTGCAATTGAATTTGATTCCGGAAGCATTTCACCTCCATTGCCAAATAATCTTATTGAACTGCTTTGGAGGTTGCCGGTGCTTACTCCTAATGCCTGCAACATGGCAAGATCTACTTTATAAACTCCGGCTGATTTAACACTTATTTTATACCAATTGCCCGTTGCAAGCACAGAACTATTGCTGTAATTACGCTGTGCATTACTATTGAAAAAAATCAACCCAAAAAGAAAGAAAAAAAGGAATCGCATAAGTAAATAGCATTCAAAGATACCAGAATTGAAAAACCTGATTTGTTTATGGTAAAGATGCATGTTTTTATGCTTGTGAAATTGCTGACCGTAAATTCACTGAACAGAAGAGGGAATTAACTGAATTTGAATACATAACCTGTAAAACAGCGTGTTTTTTAAAAAGGAATAACTAAGTTTGCTACCGCTTCAAAAAAGATAGTTGGAGTGTAAAATCCAATACAATAATTTCGAGCTTAGCTCGTTAACTAACAAAATGAAAAGATGAAGAACCTTTTCCGCATTAAAAATCTCGGTATCCTACTAGTTGGTGCCACACTTATTACTTCATGTAATATATTTAAAAAGAAGCCTGAGAAATCAAGCAATACCGGTTGGACCTATAATGATCCTACGGGTAATGGCTTCCGTGTTTCTAAAGAAAAAGAACAAAAAACAGGGCCTGGTCTTGTATTTGTAGAAGGCGGAACGTTTACCATGGGAGCAACTGAAGAGGATGTTATGCGTGACTGGAATAATATTCCACGCCGTATTACTGTAGCTTCTTTTTATATGGATGAGAGTGAAGTTGCAAACGTTCATTACCGTGAATATCTGTATTGGTTAAACCGTGTATTTCAGGATACTGCCATTACAAACCGTGCATTACCCGATACTCTTTGCTGGCGCAGTGAGCTGGCTTATAATGAGCCTTATGTTGAATACTATTTCCGTCACCCATCATATAATTATTATCCTGTGGTTGGTGTAACCTGGAAACAGGCATTTGATTATTGTTTGTGGCGTTCAGACAGGGTAAATGAAAATATCCTTTACGAAAAAGGAATTACCAACAAAAAGGCTGAACTGCAGAAACAAATGCAGGGTGGTGGTCAGGATAACTTTAATACAAAAGCTTATATCCTTGGCGAATACCAGGCAACTCCCGGAAAAAATATTAAAAATTACAAAGATCCTTTAACCAAGCAGGT
>DAIOWB010000035.1:14030-15246 GCA_036758725.1 Lacibacter sp. | reverse complement strand
AAAGTAAAAAAATTTTTGATGCTTTAGCTGTTTGTAACGGCCATCACTGGTTACCACGCATGCCAAAATTTGAAGGCTCATTTACCGGTGAGTTTATTCATAGCCATAATGTAAAACGCTTTTCGAAATTTAAAGACAAACGTGTTTTAGTAATTGGTGGAGGCAACAGTGCCTGTGATGTAGCAGTGGAAAGCAGTCGTTTTGCAGCAAGTGTTGATATGAGCTGGCGTAGAGGTTATTGGGTAGCTCCAAAGTTTTTAATGGGCAAACCAGCTGATGTATTTAGTCATAAAATTGATTGGTTACCCCGTTTTATCTGGAAACGATTGGTTCATCTTTCTTTATTCATCCGCAATGGAAATTATAAAGATTATGGTTTGCAAAAACCCGAAGGTGCCATTGGCAGTCATCACCCCACCATCAATGAAGATTTATTTTATACCATCCGTCATGGTAAAATAAAACCAAGAGTAGAGGTGCAAAAGTTAGATGGCAACAAAGTGCATTTTAAAGATGATACAGTTGCTGAGTATGATACGATTGTTGCCTGTACCGGTTATATTATTTCTCATCCGTTTTTTGATAAACAGCTCATTGATTACAGCGAAGGCGATGTGCCGCTATGGTTACGTATGATTCATCCAACTATTGAAAACATTTATTTTATTGGTTTATTTCAACCACTGGGTTGTATTTGGCCGGGCAGTGAATTGCAGAGTAAAATTATGGCAAGAGAAATTGCCGGAAAATGGACAAGGCCAGCAAATGTTCAGCAATTAATTAACCATGAGCTGAAGCATCCTGATTTTAAACAGATCAATACACCCAGGCATACAATAACAGTTGATCATCACCAATTCATTAAGCGACTATTAAAACAGTTGCCTAAGGATTATATAAAGAAAAATACAGTTTCACACAAAGCAACAACAGATACAGTGAACACAAAGTAAAACGTTGTATACTTTGTATTCTTTGCATCTTTGTTTTAAGCCTTCAACATGCTAATTGAAACAAAACATACTAAACCTATTTCTGCATCTAAAGGAACAGTTGTTTTGTTGCATGGTGTTTGTTTTGCTGCCTGGTATTGGGAAGATAATTTTCAACCTTGGTTTACAGCTAATGGTTATGAAGTTATTGCTATCAGTTACCGCAATCACGGACAAAGTGAAAAAACGGGTTCGTTAAGATGGCGTACCATTAATGAATACAT
>DAIOWB010000035.1:0-13930 GCA_036758725.1 Lacibacter sp. | reverse complement strand
AATGAAAAAAGAGCAGGCCGCCTCATGTTTTCGCCAGGTTTTTCAAAAGAAAAATTAAAAACCATTGTTCCCCGTATGCAGGATGAAAGCTTCAGAGCTTATCTTGATATGTTATTGCTGAATTTGCCCTACACCAATTACATCTATACTCCATTAATTGTTATTGGTGGCAAAGATGATTTTATGATACCTCCATCTGCCATTAAAAAGACGGCAGCTAAACTACATGCAGAAGCTTATATTTTAAATGGTGGCCATAATATCAATATGGAAGATGGATGGGAGAAAGTGGCGGAGCAGATTGAAGTGTTTTTTAATTCATAAACAGCAGAGAAAAAAGAACGCTGAGTTTTTGCAGAGCATTTTGAATAACGCTGAGTTAACTCCTTATCTCCCGTTCTTTGCGGTGAAAAAAATATTGTAATCGAATCCCCGTGTACTCGAGGGCGTTAGACGGGGCGTGCTTCATAAAACACACTTTGAAATTTTTCTGTATCCATTACAAGCATCGGTTTCTTTCCATCCAAACCCAACATTCGCAAATCATTCGCCATAGGATGTGTTGATGGACCAATATGCAACTGCAAATCATGATTCAACCGCAGCTTCATCATTCCTTTCACTTTCACCGGAGTACGATGCAATTTTCCTTCAATAAAGGAGTAGGTAATCAATGATAAAGGAATGGATGGAATTCCAAATCCCAATTCACCTTGCAATTCCATAATCAACTCTTTACTCTGCGGGTCAAATACTTTTGATTGCAAGAATGAATTGCTGAACTCATGCTCCACAGATGCCACAATTTTTGGATAACCCCACAGTTCATTACCTGCTGCACGTGAAAATTCACTTGTTACAGGAATATGAATAATATGTTGTCCCACTTTTCTGTTGATCAATGAGCTTATCAAATCCAGCCAACTGCTCAAAGGTTTTTTCATTCCTACGGGTATAGAAGGAATGGCAACAATCACTTCGTTGTATTGTCCCAAATCACAATCATTATATCGTACTAACCCAACAGCAACCAAATAATTTTTGCCAAACTTTAATGCTGGTACTAACCCTGTTCCCTTCAGCTTTTGCAGCAGTACCTCTTTATTTGTTTTAAACAAACAAATTGTGTAGTTCACTTTTCTGAAATGGCAGGGCAGGAAGGTTTTACCTGCTGAAAACAATACTTCCTGCTGCGGCTCGTGAAAAAATGTATTGCTCAGGCTCAAGTAAATTGATTTTTATAAATGTACAAAACTCAACAACAGGATAATTATCTGTTATAGTTTATTATATTCATGCCCATGCAATTCAGTTTTGGTTTACAAAGTTCCCTGCTGCTCATCTTTTTTGTGCACATCTTGGTGTATGCGTTTATGCTATGGCGCCGGGGTTTGAAACAAGAAAGTACATCCGATAAATTACTTGGTACCTTCTTATTCATTGCCGCACTTTTTGTAGTGCCGTGGATGACGGGTTTTGCAGGTTGGTATCTTCCCAATACCATTTACAGGGAAATTCTTTTTTACACACCCTTTGTTCATGGTTTATTCATCGGCCCGTTATTATACTTTTATGTAAAATCTATTACCAACTTTCATTACAAAGTACAGCGCAAAGACTGGCTGCATTTTATTCCCGGGTTTCTTTACATTGTTTGGAGCATTGTTGTAGTGATTGTTGACAAGCTTTTTCTGAAAACATATTTTTTAATGAACGGTGAAAATGATCCCGACTTTGATACATGGTATCAGGTGTTGCAAAAAATAAGTATTGTTGTTTATCTGTTACTTTCCATCCGTTATTACAGGCAGTATAAAAAATATGTGAACTATGAATTGTCGTTTACTGATGTAGCTAATATCAATTGGCTGCGTAATTTTTTAATTGCATTTGGTATCATTACTTTATTACCTGTTGTTCAGGAGATACTGGAACTTTTTCCTTTTTTCAAAAACCAGATTGTATATATCCGCAGTTGGTATTATTTCATGGCCTTTGCATTGGTCGTTTATTATATTGCCATTAACGGGTTTAATGCAGTGAGTATTCCATTGCGTAAATTATTGTTTGAGCCGGAACTGTTGCTGCAATATCAGCAACCAGCTTTATTATCTGCGCCAGAACATCCGCTTGTACAGGATGCTGAGTTTGAAATTGTCAGTAATCAACTAAAAGAAGACGCAACCATTAAACAATGGAAAGAAAAAATTATTACTGTAATGGAAAATGAGAAGTTGTATGAAGATGCTGAACTTACCCTTACGCAACTTTCTAAAAAAATATCTACCAATCCTTCGGTTCTCAGCAAAATCATCAACCAGGGCTTTCAACTTAACTTCAACGATTTTGTAAACAGCTACCGCATCAATGCCGTAACTGAAATGCTCAAGGCAGGCGAGCAAAAAAATCAAACATTACTCGGTATTGCCTATGATTGTGGCTTTAATTCCAAAGCCACTTTTAACCGGGCCTTTAAAAAACAAACAGGGTTAAGTCCGAAAGAGTGGATGGAGAAGAATACATAAATACATTTTGATACCGGCTTTTGAGCTTTGTGGCATCTTCGTTGCGTCGCAATCCTTTCATAGCCTGTGCAAGATTTATCTTTTAAATCTCAGGCATACTCTCTTGTTTTCAATTACTTAGATCATTTGATTCCTGTATTTATTATTTGATACCTCTTTACTTCGTCTCAAATCAACATTTGAGGCGACTGGCCGTTGTTCATGAATGAATCTTTGCTGAAACAAATCAATCACCACAAAAATTCAAAATCATGATCAAGGTATTTATCAGTACAATTCTTTTCCTTGGGCTTTCAATTATCTCCAAAGCACAAACCAGCTACTCCAACTACAATGGCAAAAAATGGGAGCAAATTAGTGGCAATGGTACATTAGTAAAACTCAATCCTGTAATTACAACATTCACTACGCTCAACATCAGCCACATGAATGCACGGGTAATTGTAGAAGCCGGGGCAACAGAATATTCCCTCCATGTTTCAATAGATGAAAATTTAAAAGAATTCTTCCGCTACGCACAAGAAGGCACAACATTAAAACTTTCGTTTGATTTAAGTGGAGGTAAATACGACAGATGGCTATCCGATAACAACACGGTTATAACCATAAAAGTTCCGGCACTGGAGTTCCTTAACAATAATGGTAACACAAACATTGAATTGAAACAACTCAATCAAAAAACTTTTAAACTGATTAGTTCAGGTAATCCTGATATTACAATTTCGGGTACGGTGAATGAACTTCAGCTTCAAACAAAAGGTAACAGTGATATCAACGCCGGTGCACTCATCACCACATCAACTACGCTCAGTTCATCAGGCAATGCAGAAATTGTACTCAATACAAAAGAATTGGTACAAACCAATATGAACGGTAAAAATGAAATAACAAATCTGTTTGGTAATACAAATGCAACTTCAGTGGCCAATAAAAAAACTTCACTTGAATTTGTTCGTTTCAAATTGAGAAACAACAGCATGCTGCCCACCAAACTTTCTGTTATCTCTTATCGCCCCGATGAAAAAGGAAACGGCACAAACGCTTTTGTAATGCTTCCTTATACAACAAAAACTTATCGCTTTCCTGTTGGTACTAAAATTTATTTAGCCAGCCAGGAACAGGTGAACACTGTAATGAGCGGTGCTAAAATTTCTGATCAACCACCTTTTCTGCTGGTTAAGAAAGAAGACAATACAAAAACATTCAACATCAATCAATAATTATAACTCGTAAAAAATAAACATATGAAGCAATTTCTTTTCGGCAGCAGCTTTATGGGTAATAAAGCATTTAATATTGGTTGGCTCCTTTTTCGTTTTTACATTGGCATTACCATTGCAATTGGTGCCGGCTGGCCTAAAATGAATGAACTATCGGCGCCTGGTTGGTTTGTAAAACAAGTAAGTGAACTGGGGTTTAATTTTCCATCTCCTTCTTTTTGGGCAGCGGCTGCAGCTTGGGGTGAGTTTGTGGGCGGTCTTTGTATTGCAATTGGATTTTTTACACGCTTCTCAGCTATTCAACTGGCATTTCAATTCTTTGTTGTAGCATTTATCTGGTATGATAATCCAATGCCCATGTTTGGCATGTACTATCAACAATTATTATTCTGGGGTTTTGTATTAATTGCATTTGCAGGTAGTGGTAGATTTGCAGTTGATGAATACATTATGAAAAGAAAAACTGTAAATATCAATCCCCAAAATTTTGCAACTACTGCAACAATGTTTGTATTAGCGCTGATGCTTGCATCCTTTTCTTATAAAAACGAACCAACACTCAAGGCGTCTGAACTTAACGATCTGCAAGGCACATGGAATGGAACACTTACGTATAAAGATTACACATCCGGTTATTCAGAAAGTTTACCTGTTACTATTTATGGTATGAGAAAAGGGAATGAACAAAGGAGCCGCACCTGGATACTGAAATATGAATACCCACAAGAGCCCAAAGCAAATAATAAATCAACATACATCATCAGTAAAGACGGTAAAAAAATAAATGGTGAGCCGATAGTTGAAAAAATAAAAATGAGCGACGGTACTTTAAAAGTTGTTACAGAAATAAGAGGGAAAGATGGCAATAACAACGAACCCTGTACCTTTCGCCATGTTTTTAAACTCAGCCCAACTTTATTAACCATTACTAAGTTTGTAAAATTTGATAAGGATGCTGAATATTTTCAGAGAAACGAGTATAAAGTATCCAGATAATCTATAAAAATAATTTAATTCACTTCCTCAAACATACCTGTTTGTTTATTCTTGCGCACATTATCCCAATGAAAGTAACGCCCATTCATAGCAACATACACACCCGCAGGTAATGATTGTACAAAAGCAAGGGCGCTGCCCAGGTTAAATAGCCCATCACTACTACCAAACTTAATAGGAATCATGGCACCTGTTAAGATCACTGTTTTATCTTTTACTTTTTGTGCAATTACTTTGGCTGTTTCGGCCATTGTATCGGTTCCATGTGTAATTACAATTTTATCTTCTTCACATTGAATGCATTGATGTACAATTAAATCACGGTCCTCATCTGTCATTTCCAAACTGTCAACCATCATCAATGTTCTTATTTCAACCTGTACACGGCATCGTCCCATCTCCAACAGGTCGTGCATATGAGTATCATTAAAATAAAGTTGTCCGGTAATTTCATTATATTCTTTATCGAACGTACCACCAGTTATAAAAATACGTATTGCCATTGCCAATATTTTAAGAAGTGAAAATAACAAAAGGATTGCTTACTGCAACTGATGAAAAAAAAACGGGCTGCCCATGGGCAACCCGTTACTTATTATAGAAAGGGTATTAGTTAGATGACTAAGCCTGATGTATTGATATAATTCACCAGGGATGCACTGTTTTTTAAGTTCAGTTTTTTGAGAATATTATGGCGGTGCACCTCAACCGTTTTTAAAGAAATATTTAACTGAGTAGCAATTTCTTTTGAAGAAAGACCTTGTTTAATGTGCTTAATAACATCCATTTCACGGGAAGAAAGGGTATTAGCTGCACTGGAAGCATCATCTTCAAATATTTGTTCAGATAAAATAGTTTTCACTTCACTGCAGATATAGCGTTTGCCACTGGAAACATCCATAATAGCATCAAACATTTCCTGCTGAGGGGAATTTTTTGTTACATATCCCATTGCACCAACTTTGAGCAGTTTCTTTACATACGCTGGTTGTGAGTGCATGGATACACCAATGATCTTAGTTGAGGGAGAGAACTTTTTTATTTGTTCAGTTGCTTCTATTCCGTTTAGCGGTGCCATATTAATATCTAATAAGGCAATTGCAGGCCTTAGTTTAGTAGCCAGTTCAACAGCTTCTTCGCCATTGCAACCTTGAGCAATAACAGAAAAGCGACTGTCGCTGTTCAGAATAAAAGCCCATGTTTCACGAATAAGCTTGTGATCGTCTGCAATTAGAATTGTAATCTTGTCCATAGTTTTATTTTAGTTCATTAAAGGGATCTGTACTGTTAGTTTACATCCGTTTTTATGTGATGTATTTATTATTGCTGTTCCATTGTGTAATTCGGCCCTGCTTTTCATATTCTTTAATCCCATGCCGCTTTTAATACTATCCTGATCAAAGCCACTACCATCATCCGTTATAGTTAATAATACAAAATTGTTTTCATTAATCAGCTCTATGGTAACATTGCTTGCCTTTGCATGTTTCACAATATTATTCATTTGCTCCTGAACAATCCGGTATAAAGTTAATCTAATTGGGTCGTCTAACAGAGTGTCAATATCTGTAGAATATTCAAATTGAATATCAGTATTCCCCAATATTTTAATATTATCAATTAAATCAGCTATCGATGCAATCAAACCCAGGTCATCAATACTATGTGGCACCAGCGACCGGGAAAGATTTCTTATTTCTGTTATAACTGTATTAATATGTTTCGATCCTCTGTCAATCAACTCACCTAAATCATCAAATTGTTTATGCCTCATCATTTCCAGGTAAAGCTTGGTTGTGGTTAACAGCTGGCTCACATTATCGTGCAACTCTTTTCCAATTTCTGCCCGTTCTCTTTCCTGTGCATTAACCGCCGCCATGGCAATTTGATTCTGCTTTGTTTTTTCTCGTTGTATTAACTCAAACTCAAGCTGTTTGCGTTCGCTAATATCCTGCATTGCGCCCACAACACGAATTGGTTTTTTACTGTCATTAAATAGTAAATACCCTTTATCAAGCACGTAAGCATACGATTCATCTTTACGTTTAAAGCGATATTCACAATCCCAAAAATGATTTTCACTCTGGTTTAAAAAAGTATCAAAACTTTTTATCACCCTTTCTTTGTCATCTTCATGAATGTTCAGCTCCCAGAATTTTAATTCACTTTCGTCGTCTTCATAACTATGACCAAACAAAACTTTATACCCTTCGCTCCACGTTAGTTTATTAGTAATTAGATTATAATCCCAAATGGCTTCGTTTGTTGCTTTTGTAACGAGCGAATAACGTTCATTGCTGATTTTTAATTTCTCAGCAAATTCTTTTTGCCGGGTTATGTCCTGCATGGAACCAACCATTCTTATTGGTTGATTATGAATATCAAATATAAAAAATCCTTTATCAGAAACAAACGAATAGTTTCCATCGGCTCGTAAAAATCTGTATTCACATTCCCATTTACGCAACTGAGGATTACTTAGTAACAGCTGAAATTTAGCAGTAACCATTTCTTGATCATCTGGGTGAACTTTTGTTTGCCAGAATTCAAAACTCTCTGCTTCAGTAACATCATAACCAAACATTGATTGATAGCCTTTGCTTCTGAAAATTTTATTTGTTTTTAAATCATAATCCCAAATAGCTTCACTGGCTGCTTCCTTTACCAGTTCGTATCTCTCATTTAGCATTTTCATGCTTTCAGCTGCTTCTTTCTGATCGGTAATATCACGGTGGGTTGAAATGACTATGCCCTCTCTTAAGATGGGAACTGCCGACCATGCAATCCATTTTACTTTTCCGTTTCTTGTAACAATCCTGTTTTCAAAATAATTTACCGTTTCACCATTATTCAATTTTGTAAACTGTTCTAATACTGCTTTTTTATCTTCATGATAAATTAAACTGATTGCATCAATATATGGAATTTCCAATTCGTTATAGCCTGTAAATGCTTCAAATGCCGGATTTACACGTATGTATTTCCCGTTTAATCCGGCAATTGTGATAATGTCTGTTGTAATATTAAAAAACTTATCAAGAACAAGATCTTTACTGTTAAGTTCCAATTCTGCTCCAATGATATGGCCAACATCACTTAATAAATTAATTGCTTCGGTATTTTTAAGTAGCTTTTGAAAAGAAAATAAATAAAGTAAACAAACTAATTTTCCATTATTAATAACAGGTATAGTTAATACAGCTTGAAAACCTGTTTTCAATGCCAAATCTCTTCTTACAAGGTTTTTATCTGCAGCAAGATCTTCAATCCAATAAGGTTTCATTGTTTTAAAGGTTGGCAAATCACCAAAGTCTTTAATTACATATACTTGCTTATTGCTTTCAGTAATAAACTCATCTATTTGTTTAAACTGTTTATCGTAAGCTACCGATTCGCTTTTTAAAAACTGAAACTGGTAGCTGGGTGTCCATAATTCAACAAGATCCCAATTCACATTTTTAATGATAGCCTGTAAAGAATCGTCAAGGTTTTTTTGAATAGGGCCTGAGCGTTTCATAAAAGCTGTAATCTGGTGAGCCAGTTTCAGATCATTTTGTATACGAAGCGATTCAGTTATATCAGTTATTACCAATATAGAAAATTGGTTATTCTTATAATTTACCAGAAACTTATCAGTTTGTACAACAATATGCCGCCCATCAATTGTTTTGTGTACAAACGAATCTTTTTTATCAATCAGGCTTATTAATTCCAAACTTGAAATGTCTTCAACAAATAATTCTTTGAAATTGAGCTTTTTTAATTCTTCTGAGGAATATCCATATTGTTTAACAGCTGCTTTATTAGAATCTACAATCTGAAATGTGTTGTTATTAATAATAAGGAGTGGTTGAGAGAGATTTTCAAAAAATGAACGGTAACTTTTTTCACTTTCAAATAAACTTTCTTCTGCAATTTTTCGTTCTGAAATATTGTTCAGATTAATTAACATGGAGTTGATGTGCGGATGTACAAAAAGGTTTTTTCCTTTTGCTTCTGCCCATAACCAGCTGCCGTCTTTTTTCAGAAATCTTAAATCAACAGATTTACTCTTACCCGGATTCTTCAATTCTTCTTCAAATACCTGTGTGCATTTTTCAAGATCATCGGGATGCACAAAGGAAAATCCGTATTGGCCAATTAAATCTTCGGGCTCGTACCCTAATACTTCTTTTACATTCAGTGATGAAAAAATGATTTTTGCGGTTTCATCAGTAAATAAAATAACATCAATGCTGTTTGCAAGAATATTTTTAAATATTTCATTGGTATAAAAATTCTTATCCCAATCGTCTGCTTTCTCTGCTTTTATTTCCTTATCCTTTTTTGGCTGATTAATTATAACCCGGATGAACGAGTTTGATTTGTTTTGTTCAGCAATCAATTCAAATCTCCAACTAGCCACTTGCCTTTTCCCTTTTTGAGATTTACTGCGCAGGTTTAATTCATATGAATCTCCGGCTTTTTTTACGCATCCTTTTAAGATTTCTATCAGATTGTTTTTATCGTCAGGATGAAATAAATCAAACAGATTTATCTTTTGAAGCGCTGTTTCTTCTATTGCTAAATAATCAGAAAAGTCAGGGGATGTTTTTATAATAAACCCTTCACGGCTTATAACCGCCTCTGAATTAGACTCCGTTTTAGATGTTTTTAATATGGGGATTGTTGGGTTCAATTCCTGTTAATATTGGATACACAAAATTAAACAATGGTTTATGGTAGTATGTAGTATAAAGTATAATTCATAGTAGTAATAATTATCATATTAATTAGAGGCACTAATGGTTATTTATATTTGTTTTAAGGCAATACACTTAATATGATGTTGCTTTAAGCGGTTAAAGGAATTTTTACTTTTTTTCTATTCTCATAAAGTCAGTTTTCCGTTCATCCAATGCTTAATTGCTTTTTTAATTTTTCCCTTACCTTAAACCCGTATTCAAAAAACAAGAAAAAATATGAGAAAATTTGCTTTGTTCTCCTGGTTTTTGCTTTCAATGGCATTAACACAGGCACAGGAAACATTTCCTGTAAATGGAGTTGCCGATAACCGTAGCGGCACATATGCTTTTACTAATGCAACCATTGTTAAAGATGGCTCAGTAACATTAAGTAATGGTACACTTATAATTAAAGAAGGAAAAATTGTAGCTGTTGGCAACAATCTTTCAGTACCTGCCGATGCAGTTGTAATAGATTGTAAAGGCAAATACATCTACCCTTCGTTTATTGATGTGTATGCTGATTATGGTATGCCTGCCATTCAACGCACACAAGGTGGATTTAACTTTAACGCTCCTGCTCAACTTACTTCTAACCAAAAAGGAGCTTTTGGATGGAACCAGGCCATCAGAACAGATGTAAATGCTGCTCACCTTTTTGTAACAGACGATGCGAAAGCAAAAACACTTCGGGAAACTGGCTTTGGAGCTGTGCTTACTCATCAGAAAGATGGGATAGCAAGAGGAACCGGAACATTTGTAACACTGGCCAGTGAAAAAGAAAACAAAACCATTCTCAAAGAAAAAGCTTCGGCTCATTATTCTTTCATAAAAGGAATTTCTACGCAATCTTATCCTGCTTCTATGATGGGCAGCATTGCACTTCTCCGCCAGTCGTATATAGATGCACAATGGTATAAAAACAACTCCGGTGCGGAAGGTGTAAACCTCAGTTTAAAATACTGGAATGAACTACAAAATCTTCCACAGTTTTTTGAAGCCAATGATAAATGGAATGTTTTACGTGCCGACAGGATTGGTGATGAGTTTGGAGTTCAATACATCATTAAAGCTGGTGGTAATGAATACCAACGAATAAATGAAATGAAGAATACAAAAGCCTGGTTTATCCTGCCACTGAATTATCCTTCGGCCATGGATATAGAAGATCCTAATGATGCAAGATTTGTATCATTAACTGATATGAAGCATTGGGAAATGGCTCCTTCTAATGCCGGCACGTTTGAAAAAGCGGGTATTAATTTCTGTATTACAAGTGCTGATTTACGTGATGTTAAACAATTCCTTACCAATCTTCGTAAGGCTATTGATTACGGGTTAAGCGAAAGCAAAGCTTTTGAAGCACTTACAAAAAATCCTGCTACTGTTCTTGGGGTTTATGATATGGTTGGCAGTTTGGATGCTGGTAAAATTGCAAATTTTTTAATTACTTCAGGACCCATCTTTTCTGAAAAAACAGTCATTTATCAAAACTGGATACAAGGTGAAAAGTATGCTGTGAAAGAAGATAGCTGGAATGAAGTAAAAGGCATTTATAACTTAATTGTAAACACAACAGGTGCTGCAAAGAATTTTACACTGGATGTAAAAAGCAGCAGCAGTGCTAATGTGATTGCAAAAGATACTGTAACAGGAAAGTTTAGTTTTGATGGCAAACAGGTAAAATTGAATTTTCCTGAAACTAAAGGAAGTAAAAATAATATCCGTTTAAGTGGTATTGCCAATGATAAAATCTGGAGTGGTGTTGGTGATGATGCAAATGGAAATCGTTTTACATGGACCGCAACATTTAGTAAAGATGCTGAGACAAAAGCAGATTCTATCAAACCAAAGATGGCTCCTAAATTTGGAAAAGTTACTTATCCGTTTAATGGATATGGGTTTGAAGAAATGCCTAAACAGGAAACCATCTTAATTAAAAACACAACCGTTTGGACCAATGAAAAAGATGGCATTTTACAAAACACAGATGTGTTAATTAAAAACGGAAAGATTGCGGCTATTGGTAAAAATTTAAATGATGCTGGCGCAAAAGTGATTGATGGAACGGGTAAACATCTTACAGCCGGAATTATAGATGAACATTCGCATATTGCTGCAGCTTCAATTAATGAAGGCGGACAAAGCGTAACTTCTGAAGTTCGTATTGCAGATAATTTAAATCCTGATGATATTAATATCTATCGGCAGTTGAGCGGTGGTGTTACTTCATCTCACATTCTTCATGGTTCTGCCAATACCATTGGCGGACAAACACAGCTCATTAAGTTACGTTGGGGTGCTAATGATGATGAATTGAAATTTCAAAACTGGGCAGGCTTTATCAAATTTGCATTGGGTGAAAATGTAAAACGTACCGGTGCTAATCAAAACAACCGTTTCCCCGATACCCGTATGGGTGTAAGCCAGGTGTTGATTGATGCATTTACACGTGCCAAAGACTATGAAGCTTCATGGAAAAAATATGATGAAGAGAAAAAGAAGAATCCGAAAGCAGTTGCACCACGTCGTGATCTTGAACTGGATGCACTAGTGGAGATCATGAATAAAAAACGCTTCATTACCTGTCACTCTTATGTACAAAGTGAAATTACAGATATGATTCGTGTGGCCGACAGGTTTGGATTTACACTCAATACATTCACCCATATTCTTGAAGGATATAAAGTAGCCGATAAAATGAAGGAGCATGGTGCAGCTGCATCAACCTTCAGTGATTGGTGGAATTATAAAATGGAGGTGTTGGATGCAATACCATATAATGCTGCTATTATGCAAAAAGTTGGTTTAAATGTAGCCATCAATTCAGATGATGCTGAAATGGCCCGTCATTTAAATCATGAAGCAGCAAAGAGTATTAAATATGGTGGTATGGGTGAAGAAGATGCATTGAAGATGGTTACTCTGAATCCTGCAAAAATGTTACATGTTGATGATAAAGTGGGAAGCATCCGTATTGGTAAAGATGCAGATGTGGTGCTATGGAGCGATCATCCGTTGAGCATCTATTCAAAAGCTGAAAAAACAATTGTAGATGGTATCATTTATTTTGACAGGGAAAAAGATAAACAGTTAAGAATTGAAATTGCTAAAGAACGTGCAAGGCTGATGGCAAAAATGACTGGTGAAAAAAGAGCCGGCATGCCTACCGTTCCCTATGCGCCAAGTATGGAATTAATGCATACATGTACAGATCATTATCATAGCCATGGTTTGCTGGTGATAGATGCAGAAGAAACAAATCAAAATGGTAACCAATAAAATATAAGACAATGAAGAAGATATTCTTATTTATAAATATTCTGTTATTTTCAGTAACAACATTTTCACAGGAAACAGTTTACCCTGCAAAAACACAAGCCGAAAAAATTACACTTGCAAACGCTACAATTCATGTTGGCAATGGTACAGTTATCAATAATGGATTTGTAACTTTTGAAAACGGGAAGATTATATCCGTTGGAGAAAGTATCAATACATCACCCGGAAAAGTGATTGATTCAAAAGGCAAACATGTATATCCTGGTCTTATACTGTCTAATTCACAATTAGGTTTGGTTGAAGTAAACAGCGTTAGAGCAACTGTTGATCATACTGAGATTGGCTTATATAATCCAAACATCCGTGCTATCGTTGCTTATAATACCGATTCAAAAGTGATTAACACATTGAAGAGTAATGGAATTTTATTGGCGAATATTGTTCCTCAGGGCGGTACCATAAGTGGTACTTCATCAGTGGTACAATTAGATGCCTGGAACTGGGAAGATGCTCTTTACAATGTTGATGGTGATGGGGATATACACATGAACATGCCTTCACTTTTTTTTCGCCCTAATCCTTTTGCTGCTTTATTTGGTACTGCTGAAACACGTAATGCAAATGATGTAGTAAAAGAAGGATTAAGTAAAATTGAAGAAATTAAAAGTTTTTTCCGTGAAGCAAAAGCTTATCAAAAAGAAACGGTACATACAAAAACCAACTTAAAGTTTGAAGCTGTAAAGGGTTTGTTTGAAAAGAAACAAAGACTTTTTGTGCATTGCGATATTGTAAAAGAAATGCTGGTAGCTATAGACTTTGCAAAAGAGTTTAGTTTTGATGTAGTTATTGTAGGTGCAAGTGAAAGCTGGCAAATTGCAGATTTACTGAAACAAAATAACATAGCAGTTATTCTCGGTCAGCAACATAGTTTACCAACCATGGCCGATGATGATGTAGATCAACCATACAAGTCAGCAACTTATTTACAAAATGCAGGGGTGCTTTTTGCTATTAATGATGAAGACGGACAAACACGAGGCCGCAATCTTCCATTTAATGCAGGTACTGCAGTTGCCTATGGCATTACTAAAGAACAGGCTTTAACTGCCATTACACTCAACGCAGCAAAGATTTTAGGTATTGATTACAGAACCGGTTCAATTGAAGTGGGTAAAGATGCAAA
>DAIOWB010000034.1:0-15276 GCA_036758725.1 Lacibacter sp. | reverse complement strand
CATAAAACTTCATACTGGCCCTGTGAAATGCAATTTTACGTTTATGAAAATGATACTGTCTGAAAAAAAGCCATTCTTCTACCAGGTAAATGGTATCGCAGGTTGATATAAGAATATTTTCTTCAAACAACTGATGGGGAAATATAATGCCGGTTTTTTTCATTTATTTTTTTTCTTTCTGCATTGATCACTGCAATATTTTACATCGTCCCATACCTTTTCCCATTTTTTACGCCAGCTAAATGGCCTGTGGCAAACCACGCAGATCTTTTGAGGTAAAAATTCTTTTTTTATATTTTTCACTTTTAAAACAGGAATAGGTTATTAAAAAGTTTATGGTTTTGCATAGGGCAGCCGGCCAATTTCTTTTGAAACAAAATAAGCATCAAGGCCCTGACTGATTAACACTTCCGCTGCTGATAAATTTACAAATCCGTCTTCACCAACTATTTCATCATTTAAATCAACCTGCATAATACTGCCTATAACAAGTACGGTATTATTTAAAGCAATGGGAATACTTTCTTCAAACTTCATGGCAATTTTTACCACAGCATCTTCAACAAATGGAGCACTGCAGCCAGTATAATAAAACGGAGCAAATCCAACTTTTTCAAATTCAGAAATATCTTTTTCATACCGTGCGGAAGTTTGATGAGCTTTTTTATAGTGTGCAGCTTCTACAAAGTTTAATGTATACTCTTTTGTTTCCATTATATTTTGCAGCGTATCCCGTTGCACACTATCAGGCCTGCTTATTAATCCAAACAGTGCCGGGTTAGCACCCAGGTGTATGAGTGAATTAAAAATGGCCAGGTTGGTATTGCCTGTTGCAGAGTTTGTACCTACCAATACAGCTTGCCGAAAACCAGCCAATGAATTGATAAACGCTGTTCGGAAACGTTGTTCTAATTGCTCTATTTCTTTTTTATGTAAAAGCATTTGTTTATTTTAATTTGTATAACAGTCTCTCAACTTTTTTCCAGTAGCCAAAAAAAGAAGGATAGTAATCCGTAACATCATCTGTAATCCAAGCCCTTGGTTCTTCGTTTCCTTTATAGCCTATATTGAGCGGATGTTCTTTATAATAAATAGTTTCTGATTTATAAATTTCAGTAAAGGAATGAAACGAACCTGTATATACCTGTATGCCGGGAATGTTTTTGCTCAAATCCAGCATAAAATCCATACACTTTTTACTTACGGGGTATTGCGAAAAAAAATCGGGTTCAATTAACAAAATTCTGTTGCCTTGTTTTTCTTTATGCCAAAGCGGATCGAGGTTATAATAGTTATATATAAAAACAGGGAGTGAGGCATCAATATTTATTGCAGAGCTTTCTGGCAAATTTATTTCAGGCACAAACTTTTGAGTATTTAATAATGGGGCAGGAGTTTGCATTGTTTCCAAAACTTCATACGATTTATCGAGGTACGTGTTGGTTTGGTTAGTATTGGTGAATTTGTTGATGTTCTCCTGGTTGGCAAAATATTTTTTATTGCTGTTAGCAGCAGCTACCCACTGCCAGCTGCAGCTATTACTGGACCAATCTCCATCAAGCAAATGGTAATACAACCATTGGGCAGGGTGATGCCAATGTGATTTGGCAATATTACAAACCAACGAAGCCGTGTACATTCTGCAATGATTATGCATATAACCGGTATGGTATAATTGTTGAATGGCATTATCAATGCCTTCAATGCCTGTTGTTGCATTTAAAATCTGAACAGGCATTTCATTATTTAATACAGGTTGCTGCTGTTGCCTGATATCTTTATTTAAATCTTTATGCTGTCCCACTCTTTGAAAATAATCCCGCCAACATAATTCCTTTACAAAAGTTTCTATCTGTTGTATTTGATATCCCTTTTCAAACATGCTGTTAAGTACCTGTTTGGTGCTGATAACACCTCTTGAAATGTAAGGTGATAAATAAGTAACAGCTCCATCAATATAATTTCTTGTTTTGCCATATTGTACAGGGTCAACCTTGTCAATTATTTGGAGTATGGTTTTATAATCTGTTGTAAAAATCTCATTCATTTTACCGCTTGCTTATTTTATTCATAGAGATGGTTTTTTGCAGGCTGCATTTAAACCGGGTAATCTCAGGATTTCTTTTTTGTGCATGCTTTTTACTTACACCACTATTTACACGCTTTCTCCATAAATTAAAACTGCTTCGTTTTAATTCTCTTCGCATGAGTGCAATGACATTTGCCTCTGAAAAACCAAATTGTATGTTGATTGCTTCAAACGGCGTTCTATCTTCCCATGCCATTTCAATAATCCTGTCAATATCTTTTTGTTCCATCTATAAAAAATATTTAGAATGATGTTCGTTTCCATTTAACAGTTACCGGCGAACCTTCAGCAAGAATAACCGAATCGGGCTTTTGATTAGAAAGAAAAGAGAATTCCTTTCCATACATCGATGTAAAGTCGCAATCAACAGAATAATCAAGTACTTTATTTACCTGCCACCGTGGATGACTCACTTTGTATTCCTGTGAATGATGCTCATCAATTTTTGTATATCCATAGTAATGCTCAAAAATGAATTCTTCTATACTGCCCGGTTCCATATCATCCTTTTCAACAGCTGCATTTACTGCAAGATGATTCCATGCTTTATTTATTTTCCAATTATACTTTATATTTTTTGCTGAATGGGTTATATCCATTGTATTTTTTGTTGGTATGGCCATGTAGTGCTCTTTATACAATTTGTTGGCAAGCCAGGCTACTGCTTTGTATGGCACTGTTTCATTTATAAAAACCACACCACGTTTCATTGTTTCATCTTCCATTCTCTTTACATAAAAACGCAGATTAATTTCTTCAAAGGTTCCTAAATAGGGTATGGGAATATTGAACAAGCTTGTTTTTTTAAACATAAAACCTACCAGGCTTACATAGGTTTTATTATTGTAAAAATCCAATTCAACTCCTTTGGGTAAAAAAGCTTTTAATACCTCAGGGTTTATGGCATAGTTGGCCATAATTAAATTTTCCCATCGGGCAGATAAAAAAGTATCGGTCATTTTATTTTTAAAGGTTAAACTATTTTCATTCAGGTTTTCAAAGAAAACACCCTCTATTCATCGGTTAAAAAATTGGATGAGAGGGTAATAGGTAATACAGTTACATCTGTGAAGGTATCATACACTGTATCGATTATTTCAGGGATTTATTAACAGCAATCTTCAGGATTTATTCTTCTTCATTTCTTTTAATGCCAGTAAAAAACCTGCTCCGAACAAGAGCGTAATTAACCCTGCGAAATATGGAATGAGTTCAATCATTATTTGTGTTTTTTACCAGTTTTAAATAGATACCGAAGGCCAGTATGGATGGTACCCAAATGCCAATGAATATGGCTGCGTTTGCTTCACCTTTGAAATACAGTATTTCCGAGAAAACGAGTGAAAGAAAAGCTGCGATAAACAGAAGCTTATCGGCCATTGTAAACTTTTTAAACATAACAATATTGATTTTTAAATTTTCTATGATTTTAGTGTGCAATGAATGTGTAACAAAAAAGTATGGTTTTTGTTTAATGTTGTTTTGTAAGGAAATGCGGTTGAACTAAGCAATAGTAATCAGAAAGGGTTGCCTTTTCTTGTATTATTAACCTGACTCTTTCTCAAACCAAGTAGCAAGAACGCATCAGGTAGGGAAACCTGAGCCACAGACGTTCGTCGTTTTTCTTCAATTAAATTTATCCGTTATTTTTTTGAGTCAAAGTCAACCATCCATTCAATACCATATTTGTCTCTGAACATTCCAAAGTAAGAACCCCAGGGACTGTCGGCAATAGGCATTTCAATATTTCCACCTTCTGTAAGTCCGTTAAATAATTTGTCAGCTTCTTCCCTGCTTTCGGCACTTATTGAAATTTTGCTTCTGTTTTCATTTAGGTTATGCTTTCCCATAAATTCCGGCGTATCACTTCCCATTAACACACTGCTGTTGCCAATGGGCAAAGCAATATGCATAATTTTATTTGCTTCTTTTTCTGGAAAAGGGTGTTCAGGATTTGAAAAATCTTTGAAACGGGCTATCCTTGCAAATTCTCCACCAAATACTGATTTGTAAAATGTAAATGCTTCTTCTGCATTTCCGTTAAAGTGAATGTAAGGATTGATTTGTGCCATTTTATAATTTTTAAAAGATGAACATTTACTTTTTAAGCGTCTGGAATAGTTGGTTCCACTAAACGTTTTAATTTGTCTAACGATTCCTGCCAACCTAAATAACACATTTCAACAGGAATTGCATCAGGAATTCCTTCCTGTTGTACAAAAAGTTCTGTGCCACATAGCACCTTTTTAAATTGGATGGTTGTAATCATTTGTCCCGGCAAATTGGGGTCATCAAACTGATCAGTATATTTTAATTGTTCATTTGGCAGAATTTCTAAATATTGGCCACCAAAAGAATGGGTGCTGCCTGTGGTAAAATTTGTAAACGACATTTTATATGTACCGCCAATTTTAAAATCCATATGATGTACTGTACATACAAAACCATAAGGTGGCAGCCACGAAGCCATTGCATCGGCATCGGTGAATGCTTTAAATACTTTTTCTACCGGAGCTGCAAATACCCGGTGCAGTTTTACTTCGTTGTTTGCCATATCATTTTATGTTATTATACTTATAATTTATTTTTAATTTTCTTTCTCTTGGTAAATGTCACTTTGCAATATCAATGTTGTATACTGTTTACGCTGCTGTTGCTATACAAGGTTATGATATCAATATCTCATGTCAGAAAACGGCGTAAATACAGTTCTAGAATTGATATTTATTTTATGTCGGGCATTCTTGTAATGTCTTCAATATGAATTAATGTCAATTTCCAATCAGCATTTTGTTGTTTTGTCCATACAAGATTGTAATTACCTTTTTCTTTAAGAACAGGTCCACCGGGTATTGTCAGGTCAAGTGTATAGGTTCCTCCGTCATATGCAATTTTATTGTCACTGTCTTTAATAACAGATGAAGTTTTAATGTTGCTAAGAACTTTTACTCCGCCACTTATCCAATTGTTTGCTATAGCTGAATGTCCATTATGAATTAACGAATCGTTCATGACAATGGCATTGCCTGCAATTGTTTTCATAATAGCGGCTGAGTCTTTGCTATTCCATCCTGCAAGAAATATTGCTGTTAAGGAGTCAATATTTACAGGAGATGCCGAAGAATTAATTTCTGTTGTTTGATTGCAACTGATTAATGTTGCGAAAGCTAAAAATAGTGTCAACTGTTTCATTATGTTTGATTTGGTTTTCGAAGTTGAAAAAATGCTGTTATATCAAAGCCTCATACCAATAACTGCGTAAATCTTTATTTTATTTAGTCATTCCCAAATAAAATATATACGCATTTAAACACATGTAAAATATTGCCGGCAAAGAAATCCAGAGACTATCTTTCAATTTAATTCTTACTATTAAACCAAGCAACATTAGCGTAGCAAGCCCTCCGGATGATATTAATAATACTGGGTTAAAAAATAAACCTACCAGTAGTCCAATAGCGCCCAGAATTTCCAATAGAATGGTAAGAAGTCCTAATTTCTCTAATTTGAAACGTTTAAATTCATTTTTCATATACGGGGAAATAAAATATGAAATAGAATATATTAAAAAAGATAAACTTGAAATTAAAACACAAGAAATAAATAAATAATTCATTGCTGAATTATTTTAAATGAAACCAATGCTATAAAAATGCACAAAACCAGGAAAATTAATGAAGGCAAACGTTTACTGAATGGATTTTTTATTTTTAAATGAAAATATTGAGCGGCTAACATAAATAAACCCATCAAAACAGACGGAATCGGAATGAATGATGGATACCAAATTCCTGCGATTAATAAAGTAGCAAGCGAAATTTTAGATGCTCCAACAAAGGTTCGGGTTAAATCACTTAGACCGAATTGTTTAAATTCTGTGATGATTACATCATATCTAAAAATCCAAACATAAAGAACGGATGTTGCTACAATAATTTGTGCTAAAAGAAGGAAGAGTGCCATTTTATTTATTTTTATTGGTTAATGTTGTTTTTGTTATGCCCTGTATAATGAAATTTATTTCCAAACACAAAATGAATCATTTACTTAATTTCAGTTTAGCAACTCCACTTAAACTTGGCGCTAATACTCTAATATATGATATTAGAACCCAACATCAAAGTTTGTACGTATTAATTATCAGTTTACAGCATTGTAGTATGTAGCAAAGCTGGAGTATGGCGTACCAACAACCAAAGTGAATACGGTATCAGTTGTTGGCAGGGCAGCGATATCAGTACCTCATTACAGCAAGGGGTTAAAGGTTTTTTAGTTTTTTATAAGCCTTGTTGAGTGTAATACATTTATTTTCCATTGCTTTTTTTCTTTCACCAGCACCACTGTTTCCATCCAATTTACAATTTCCTGTTTTCCGTTTCTTGTTATTTCTGAATGGAGATAGTAGGTTGTCCATGCCGTGTTACCATTTATACTTGTACTTACAAAATCAAATTTGTTGGTTCGTTTAAAACCGGCCATCCCGGAAGAAAGCATCATTTTATGAATGATTGTATCTGTTGTCCATATTTGGCCATACTCAAAAAAATGAATATCAGCCGTAATGTATAATTTAATACCTGCCGTATCATTGTTTGATAAGGCATCAAATAATTTTACAACGGTTTTTTGTACTGCCTGTTCTTTTTGCGTGATGGATTGTGCTGAAGTTATTTTACAAAAACAACAAACAATCAGTAACAATAAAAAATATCTTTTAAAAATTTTCTTCATGAGTAATTAAATTTTGGTTGCATCTTTTTTCTCAGCAACGTCAATTTCATTAATTTGTGCTTGGCCTAAGGAAGTTGCTTTATTGAATGAATTATAAACAGAAAAATTATCCGGTATTTTTTAAACCACTTGATAACGAATTGATGATACTTAGTAGTTTAGTGAGATTTTTTTCTTTTTCAGGGTTTTGCTCATCGGTCATCTCTCTCCATTGTTTTAGATATTTGAGATGTATATGGTGCAAAGTTTTTAATTTTTCATTTCGCCATTTTAAATTATCGTATTGTCCGTGTCTTCTATATATCGCTTCCTCTTCAAAAAGTTCTTCTACCAATTTAAAAGCATTTTCATAATCTGATAAAATTTTTGACATAAATAAATCTCTTTCAGCAGCATTTTCATCCAAATTTGCATACAAATTCATCATTTCTGTATTCGAAAGGATAAGATTTGTTTCGGTTTGTATCAATAAAAATTTAAGAAAATTCCACTCATTTATACTTTTCTTTAAAATTTGAAAATCTAGTGGCTTTTCTGTTTTTAAAGTTTTCAAAGCTTCTCCTATACCATACCAACCTGTTAAAGTAAAACGGGAAAGATTCCAACTAAATACCCAGGGAATGGCTCTGAGATCTTTAAGTGTTCTGGTACCTGTTCGTCTGGCAGGTCTTGAACCGATTTTGCTTTTTTCTAATACATCAATACAAGTTGCTTTACCATAAAAATGAATAAATCCGGGTGTTTCTATCAGTTCTTTATAATGTTCAAAAGATTTATGAGCTAAAAAATCCATTATTTTGTCGGGATAGTTATGTGAATTCTTATTATGTCCACTTAACATAGTTTGTTTTGCAACACCGGAAGTTAAAGTATTGAGATTATAGGTTGCCGTTAATGGATTTCCAAATAATTGGGCAATAGTTTCTCCCTGAACGGTTATTTTTATTGTTCCGTTTACTGTATTTACTGGCATGCTTTCCAGAAAACGATGGTATTTCCCACCACCACGACTTATTGTTCCGCCAGTTCCATGAAAGAAATAAATATTGAAATTGTTTTTGTTGCCAATTTCATGAAGTTCCTGTTCTGCTTTAAATAAATTCCATTTACTTGCTATAGTTCCTCCATCTTTATTGCTATCGCTATATCCCAACATCACTTCTTGTTTATGGTCAATGTTTGAAGTTCTTTGTTGGGTAATGGGATGTTGCAGGAACTTGTCTAAAATGATTGGACCGTTGTGTAAATCTTCAATGGTTTCTAAGAGGGGTACCACCTTAATATTGGTATTTAAAAGCTGAGTTTCTTTCATAAAAAAATAAACAACTAATAAATCGCTCAGGTTTCGGGTCATACTGATAATAAATGAACCAATTCCTTCCGAACCAAATTGATTGATATGATTACGAACTACACGATAACAATCCAAGACATTATCCGCTTCAGCTCCATAGTGCACTGTTATGTTTGTATAGAGTGAATGGTTTTCTAAAAGTTTATTTAAGTAATCCACTCGTTTCTCTTCACTCCAATTTTCAAAGTCATCCTCTTTTTCCCCATTGGCTTTTATTATTTGAGAAATAGCTTTGTCGTGAAACGCACTATTTTGTCTGATATCTAATTTTGCCAAATGAAACCCAAAACAACTCACCGCTCTTTCTATTGGAAATAAAATGTTTTCTGCAATACCTTTCATGCCATTTTCTATGAGAATATCCCTTAAAAACTTAAGGTCATTAAGCAAATCATTGCTTGATTTGAAATAGGATTCGGAGTTAAAATTGCTGTTTGAATTTGTATTTTCTAACTTAGTTAAAAGTAAATTAATGTACTGTCTCCATGGTTCGTAAGGATTTCTTTTTACTGCTTCTTCTCCTTTTAAACCCAATTCTTTCGATTTTTTTTCAATCGTTTCTAATAAGCTAAATGGAGTAGGATTGTGAATGGCAGACACAGATAGTTTAGCGGCTGCATGAACTAATTTATTTTTTATAAGTAAGAGTGCGTTATTACGGTGTAATAATAAAGTTTCCTGCGTAATGCTGGGTGTTACAAAAGGATGCCCATCTCTGTCTCCACCTACCCAACTGCCAAAACTAATCTTAGGAAAAACTTCGGGATTTTTAATTTTTGCAGGATTTAATCCCATTTCAATCCAGGAACTTTTCAGTTGTTGGTCGCTTTTCTCTAAAACAGAAGGGAAAATTTTACTTAAGTAGTATATAATATTAGCCCGTTCATCTTTTATATCCGGTTTTTCAAGATAAATTTCCCCTGTTCTCCACCATCTTTCTAAGAGGTTTATAATATTTTCCTTGATGTTATTTTGTTCCAGTTTACTCAGGGAAGTATTTTCTTTTTGCACCAAAAGCAAATATAATTCTCTGTGAATTTCAATTACGGTAACCCGTTTTGCTTCAGTTGGATGTGCAGTTAATACAGGAATTACATGTGTTTTCGAAATGGTTTTCAACATTTCATCTTCCCCAATACCCTGATCTTTCCATAGTTTAAAGGCTTCTGCCCATGAGCCTCTAATGGAATATATATTTTCCAACGATTCCATTTTTCTTCTGTATTGTGTGGCTGCATTTTCTTCCACCATGGTCATTAATTGGAAATAAATACTTAATGACTGGATTACTTTCTCAGTGGAAAGTTGTTTATTTTCTATTTCAGAAAAATGATTACTCTTTATAAGTTCTGCCACCTCTTTTTCATTGATGCCGGATAGCATTTCCAGATAACAATCAATAATAAAATTACGGTCGTCATTAATTTTTTGAAATGTGTTATTGCTATTCATTTTCTATTTTGATTATTTTATGTTACGCCTTTGTTGGGATACATCAAAGTAAATGTATGGCGTACCAACAAGCGAAGTTAAAGCGGCATTGGTTGTTGGTTGGCAAGGCTGCTATATTTTTTTCAGCAACGTCTCTTTCATTGATTTGTGCGTGGGCTAAGGATGTTGCTGGAAAGAAAGGAGCACGCTTTTCATTGTTAAGCCGTTGTTGTTATACACCAAAGCCAGAGTATGGCGTACCAACAACAGCGTAAACAACTACTGAGCCAGATTGAGCCTTTTTACAAATGCTTCAATTTCCTTGCGGTTAATGGTTTCCAGTTCTTTTAATGCTTCCGGGTTATCGCTTAAGATAATGCGTAAATTTTTTTTCCAGTTACCCAACACATGGGTCGTTAAATCTTTGTATTCTCCGTTGGGCTTAAAGATGGCATAATGCGGTAAGGTAACAGACACACCATTATTTATGTCAGTTAGATAGGTTACATACAGTTTGTATTTTTTTCCGTTATCAATCAACCGGAAAAAACCGTTTTCATAGTTTTTACTTACTTCTACAAACCTGTAAACAAATTCGCTGCCCATATACCGGTAGCCGTATTCAAGTACTTCTTTATCCTTTGCTTTATAAATTTTTTCTTCGCCGGAATAGTTCTGTACCACCACTGTATTGTAATTGGTAACTTTTTTACTGCCGGCAATTTTAATCTGGCACTTTACGGTATCACCGCTTGATAAGATAAGAAAGCCACTCACCAATATATCAGCTTTGGCAGCAATGCTCATACAAATTAAAAGAACAACAGCAATGAATGATTTCATACAATTTCCGGTATAATGTGAGTTGCAAAAATGATGGAAAAACAAATAACTGCGATTAACAGCTTATATATTTTTTGTTATTCCTGTATTAGTATTTAAAATGTTTAATAGGCCTTTTTCTGCACATGCAAAAAATTCAACAAAAGAGCCCCTTTTTCCGGAGCGGGTGAATGAATAAGTACGTTCACAGGCGATCCCACATAGGCGGGATCGCCTGTGAATATTTTTTCAACAGCATTGCTGATTTCAATAAACAACAATTACTTGTTTCACCAGGCAGGGAAGAAACGCCAAAAAATAAAAACCATGAATCTGTTCCGGTTTTCTTTTACACATCTTTGCCTCTGAAAGCAACAGCCTGCTGCCTTCAAAACAAATAGTTACTGGTTTATAGTAAACTATTAATTTTTTAGTATTACTTTTAATTCAGCTGCTATTCCTCTCCACAATCACTTTAAATAACTGATCCTTTTTTTCTGAAATCCTGTGGAACTGATTTTCTTCTTTTTTAAAATAAGAAAACAGCTGCAATGAAACAGTTATACGTTCTTACTATTTTTTTAGGTTGTTTCCTTTTTGGAGATGGGCAGCAGGTTAATTTTATTTCTACCGTTTTTTATAATTCTACAAATCAAACAATTACTGTACAGGTAGGTTTGCAAAGAGACGGTAATTGCAATTCTGAAATAGGACTGGTATCAATTGATTTTGAAATACAGTGGTCTTCTGATGTAATTTTACAGAGTTCACGATTTATTCCCAATGGGGGAAAATTGGATGATACTTACTATTTTGGGAGTAACCCCGCTACTGATCAGGATAATGGAACTCCGGCAAACCCCGTTTCTCCCTGGGCGGTTGTAAATAGACTTAAAACTTTTGGTACTTATCAAACATACCATTTTCAACGCTCCACAAACAAATGTGATAATGTTATCAGAATCAAATGTGGTCAGATTGTTCCATTCTTTATTGCCACTTTTACTTTAAGTAATCCTGCCAACTATAATCTTTATCGTTATAACTTTGACTATGCAACTCCTGCTAATAATGACAATTATATAGCACAATTCATTACAAATGTAGGAGCCCAGCCAACAAATCAGTATAAAGAAATTTTAATTTATTCATCTCAAACCCAGAGTTATACCGATGTATCTGGTCAATGCCCCGCAGGCGAAGATGTTAAAAATGGAACTACTCTAACAGCAGATATCAACGATAATAATTTCGTTAACACCTACGGTGCCATCTTACCTGCTGTCATTAATTTGTTTGATATAAAAAAACAAGGGACTCAAACAATTTTAAACTGGTCTACCTCAGCAGAAGAACTGAACAAAGGATTTGAAATTCAACGGAAGATAAACAGTCAATTTGAAACAATCGGGTTTATAAACAGTAAAGCAACAGATGGTTTCAGCAGCCGGTTGCTGAATTATAGTTTTACCGATGAAGAACATTTCACGGGCAAAACGGTTTATTACCGTTTGAAACTGATTGGTTACAGTGGAAACGAAGCTTATAGTGAAATAAGGGTACTGCGTAACGCAGGCAAACTGCAGGCCTTCATTTATCCCAATCCTTCTGCAGGAAACCTGCAGGTTGTATTGCCTCAACATACAGGAGCAAATACAATTGAACTCACAGACTATAGTGGAAAAAGAATTCGTGTTTGGGAAAAATACAATGCCCCTGTGCTGAACATCAGTAATCTGCCAAAAGGTTTATTCATTTTAATTATTACAAATCTCCAGACTGCAGAGCGTACTGTTGAAAAAATAATAGTTCAATAAATCATTTTTACACGCTATTGTTGGTATGCAGCAAAGCTGCTGTATAACCAGCCAACAACGGCGTAAAATGCAATTATTGCGGGCGGGTCAAAATTTTTTGGTGTTGTCAGGTGATATTGCTCTCATCCTTGTCTTTGGTTATTGAAACTCATCAGCTGCAAGTACAACAAAATCATTAACGCCATTCACTCCTTGTTCAACATATGTTCTCTTGCAAGTACCCGGGCTACATATTAAAGCCACAATTTCCGATCGCATCCGAAAAGAAATAGGAACCGTCACTTAAAAATTTAACCCGTATAACATCCAGTTTGGATTCTCGTAATTTTTGCTTTAGCCTTTCTGGAACATTACCCCGGTATTTATATCCTCTTTTAAAACAAAGGACCATTCCGTCATTTGTCAGGTGAGCAGATAAAAATGCACCAAATTCATTCTCTCCTTTATCAATCATATCATAAACTTCATCTTCCGAGGCTGAATACTTGTTTTTTGTAATGGCTATCCAGTCTCCATTGTCATTAAAAGTCGCAGAAATAATCTCTTCCCCTTCATCATTCCATTGGCTTAATTTATCACGGAGGTCAGTAGGGCAGTGATGTGAACTATACCCGTTAATACCATATATGACTAACCAACTCCCGTTTTCGGTTAATACAATTTCCTGCAGGGTTTTGCCGGTCCCGTCTACTTCCTTCAGGTCATCAATCAAACCCGAAGGAACATCACTGGCCACCCAACCGGATGATTTTAAAAATGCAACCCTTCCGCCTGTTAATGTTAAGGCAACATTTTTACATCCGCCATCTTCCTTCATTTTAGCCCTCAGTGATCTTCTATCGGTTTCCTGCGCAAATACTGTTTGAATGATCAACAATAAATTAATGGATAAAAGTATTTTTTTCATAAATGAAAGTAAGGTTTAGTTAATGATTTACTATGCATTCACCAGATATATTATTAATTTATCCAGAATTACCCCATTATTGGTATGCAAAAAAGCTGGTTTATGGCGTACCAGTAACCGAAGTTCATACTGCATCGTTTGTTGGTACGTAAGGCTGCATTATCAGCGCCTCATAACAACAAAGCCGTAAATTTTTTGTTTAGATTCAAAGTTGTTGTTATGCTTTGCGCCTGGTCTAATTAAAGAAAATCAATAGTTCACATTAAACTGAATGTTCCTGTTTTTTAAAATGCAGGAGGATTGGTTGGAGCTCAATTTCTATCCCCATCAAATTCGTAAAGTGTATGGTTAATATAAATATTGCAATGAGGAAGCGATTCTTTCAGCTCAAGCATTTTTGCAGATATATCTTTTGTTGAATCTGCCGAAACAAATAACTTCTCCAGATCTGTTAATGTGTGCATCCCACTCAAACCTTCAAGGGTAATTTCTGTTCCCCCAAGGTGCAGCAGCTTAATTCCTTTTAGCTGAGTAAGTGCCGGCACACAATCATTATCCAGTTCCGTACAACCTTTAAGACGTAGCTCTCCAAGATACTCCAGCCGGGTTAAATGTTGAATAGATTCGTTTGTAATATAGGCATCATCGAGTTCGAGCGCATCAATCGATTTTACCCGGCCGGTAAGAAAGCCAATATCACTATCAGAAATATCACAGGAGCGAAAGCTTAATACCCCTGCTTGCGGAGAAATAAATTCAGGGGCCGGTGGATTATTGAAATACTTCGCCCAGAATGCTTTTTCCTGTTTGTTCCATTTAATCTGTTGGGTATATGATAAGTTACTGGCAGACGACTTATTTTTTTTATCCTTTCCCATTGTGTTATTTTAAAAGTTAGCTCATTCAATTTTACGCCTTTGCTGAAATGCAGTAAAGCTAATGTATAGCGTACCAACAACAGAAGTTTATGCAGCATCGGTTGTTGGTAGGCATGGCTGCGATAACAGCGCCTCATACCAACAACGGCGTAAAAATTGTTATGACTATAAAATTTTATGAAGAAATTTTAAGAGTACAGTTTGCTTTATTACTAACTATGTTTTATTTTTTATTTGCGCTTGGTTAAAAAACTTGGGTTTATGCAGTTGTTGGTATGCAGCAATGCTAATTTATGGAGTATCAGCAACTGAAGATAATGAAGCATCAGTTATTGGTAGGCAAGGCTGCTAAATCAGCATCTCATGCCAGCAAAAGGTTAACGGCAAATATTTTACTAGGCTATAAGCATTAAAAAAGTTAAGTCATCTGCACTTTGTTCTGTTGCTATTGGCAAAAATAAATACCACAAGATGAAGTCAAATAAATAGTTTGTGGCAGCAGATGCTGTCGTTATTTTAACAATGGGTTTACCTTCCTGTATACCTAGTCCATACGCCAACATATCCTTATTGTTATCTTGTAAAGCCCATTCAGCAAGAGGATTATTTCTGATCAGTAATTTAAATTTCTTGTTATCAGTTTCCAGAATATAAGAATGAGCGTACCATTTTTCTGGATATGCCCTGGCAATGAGCTGCCCGTTTGAATCCGTTATTTCAAGATGGTTTTTCCAAAATCCGGTTTTTTTAATGATAATTTTTTGATTTCCAAATTGCGCTGTGGCCATTCTTACCATCGTGCCCAAAGCAATTTCCATCGTTCCAATTTGTTGATTGTTGTCCCATAAGCTAAAAATAGTATTGGAGTCTCTTACCCATTTCTTTACTGTTTGCATGATATAATCATTTTAATTATGCAAATTTCATAAACCAACTTTCTTTAAAATTGGACTTTTGAGACATTTTTACTTCACCTTCCAAACAATATTTTTTTCATCCAGCGCTGTAATGCTATCAAAAAAGCTTTTTGGATTTAGTTGTGTTAATTTTTTAAATTCTCTTATAAAATAAGATTGATCATAGTAATTGCTGTTATAGGAAACACTTGTAAGTGTTTTTAATTCTTTTGAAATAAGTTTGTTTTGTAACGAATGCCTGAAACGGGCAATTCTTTTATATTCTACCGGTGAGCAGGTAAGGTGTTTTGTAAAATTCCTTTGAAAAGTTTTTAAAGTGAAGCCGCACAG
>DAIOWB010000033.1:0-15606 GCA_036758725.1 Lacibacter sp. | reverse complement strand
TTAGTGCATGGCACGTTAATAGGGTAGTCCCGCTTCAAGCGGGATCGTCCCGACATTAAAAGACTCTTGATTTTATCAAGGGTCTTTTTTTTGGGTATATAAGAAGTTGCAAAGTCAGTTAGTGCATGGTACTGTAAGTTGATAGGGTCGTCCCGCTTCAAGCGGAATCGTCCCGACATAAAAAAGACTCTTGATTTTATCAAGGGTCTTTTTTGTATTTACTGTTTTATGATGTTTCGTGCTAAAAGTCACAATGTATTTTTCCTGATAATTTATGAATCCAAAAAAACCTTCTGTTGTTTTTAACAACTGTTTTTTCCCAATAGAAACTAGTTTATTTCATACAATTTAGAATACAATAATTATTATTCATTGAGAAAAACAAGAAAAGTTTTTTACTGATTTATAAACCAGAACGCAATGACTTAAATCATTCCATATCGCATCCGATTTGTATTATCTTTTGCCTCTGTAAATAAACAATTTTGATGAATTTAAAATTCGTAAGAAATGAAAAAGCTTATTGTTATTTTTATCGTTTTTGCACTCCTGTCAACTACATATTCATTCATAATGCCCCAGGAAGATAAATGGAAAGTTCCTGAAAAATATGAAAAAATGAAGAACCCTGTTGTTGCTGATGCAGCTTCAATTAAAGCAGGATATATTTTATATAACGATCATTGCCGTTCTTGCCATGGCAAAGATGGTAAGGGTAACGGAATAAAAGCCAGGAATTTAAATACTGCACCGGCAGACTTTACTTCAGATGCTTTTCAAAAACAATCAGATGGAGCTTTGCTTTATAAAATTTATTTTGGACATAAGGATATGCCAGGATTTAAAACCAGAATTCCAGATAATAAAGATGTAATTGAGGGAGCATTCGGAAAAACAAGAACACCCGGTGATCTGATAAATTATATACACACTTTTGCAAAAAATAATAACAGCATTAGCAGCAGAAAATAATTTATTCCGTTACCATCATTGGTTTTTA
The DNA here is from genome assembly GCA_036758725.1 of Lacibacter sp. Classification (GTDB taxonomy): domain Bacteria; phylum Bacteroidota; class Bacteroidia; order Chitinophagales; family Chitinophagaceae; genus Lacibacter. Next base: position 14,606 of record DAIOWB010000033.1, on the reverse strand, counting down.
TGATAAAGAGAAACCTGCAATTTATTTGATTCTCTGCAACACAAATGTTATCTGTTTAAAAAAGATGAATATTAAATTATGACCTTTATTATTTCGCTTTTTGTAAAGCGTTATTTTTGATGGATGAACAATGTGGAGATGAAGGAAAAGTTACAACAACTATCGCTGCAATTACAAGGTGATTTATTTTTTGATACTACAATCAGAACCTTATATGCGACTGATGCTTCTGCTTACCGTGAAATGCCTTTGGCCGTTGCTATACCTAAAACAAAAGAAGATATAAAGAAGCTGATTGCCTTTGCAAACAAAGAACACACTTCACTCATACCACGAACTGCAGGAACTTCTTTAGCCGGCCAGGTTGTAGGGAATGGAATTATTGTAGATGTTTCCAAACACTTTAATCAAATTCTTGAACTGAATGTCAATGAAAAATGGGTTCGTGTACAACCCGGAGTAATTCGTGATGAATTGAATATGTTTCTCAAACCTCATGGCTTATTTTTTGGACCTGAAACTTCAACTGCTAACCGGGCCATGATTGGTGGAATGGTTGGTAATAATTCCTGCGGATCCAATTCGGTTGTTTACAGAAGTACAAGAGAGCATCTGCTGGAAGTAGAAGCATTTTTAAGTGATGGAACTGAAACTGTTTTTAAAACTACATCTATAGATGAATTTCATGAAAAGTGCGAGCTAAATAACCTGGAAGGAACAATTTATAAAAACATAAGGAACTTATTAAGTAATTATGATACTCAGCAGGAGATCAAAAAAGAATTTCCAAAAAAATCGGTTGAAAGAAGAAACACAGGTTATGCAGTTGATTTGCTTATTGATACAGCCCCTTTTAATGCAGGCAAAGAAGATTTTAATTTTTGTAAACTCATTGCCGGTTCAGAAGGAACATTGGCATTTATCACAGAAATAAAATTAAATGTAGTTCCATTGCCTCCAAAGGAAATTGGTTTGTTATGTGTGCATTTTCATTCTATTGATGAATCGTTAAGAGCAAATCTCATCGGATTAAAATACAAGCCCAGCGCCAGTGAATTAATTGATCATTACATATTAGAATGTACCAAAGGCAATATTGAACAAAGTAAAAACCGGTTTTTTGTACAGGGCGATCCCGGAGCAATACTTGTAATAGAATTTGCAAAAGAAACAAGAGAAGAAATACTTGAGATTACAAAACAAGTTGAAGCAGAGATGCGTGCTGCTAATCTTGGTTATCATTTTCCTGTTTTATTTGGTGCAGATACAAAAAAGATATGGACACTCCGTAAGGCAGGTTTAGGATTATTGGGAAATCTTCCGGGAGATGATAAAGCAGTTCCGGTTATTGAAGATACGGCTGTAGATGTACATGATCTTCCTGCATATATCCGTGATTTTAATGAGATACTCAAAAAACATGGATTATATTCTGTGCATTATGCACATGCAGGATCAGGAGAAATTCATTTACGTCCAATCATTAACTTAAAAACCAAAGAAGGAAATCAACTCTTCAGAACAATTGCTGAAGAAGTAGCAACGCTGGTAAAAAAATATAACGGCTCTCTAAGTGGTGAACATGGTGATGGACGTTTACGTGGTGAATTTATTAAGCAAATGGTTGGGGAGAAGAATTATGAATTATTGAAAGAAATAAAACACACCTGGGATCCGCATCATATTTTCAACCCTAATAAGATTGTTGAAACGCCTCCAATGAATACCATGTTGCGTTATGAACCCGGACAATTAACGCCTGAGTTTAAAACCATTTTTCGTTTTCACAAGCAAAATATTTTGCAGCATGCTGAGCAATGCAATGGTTCGGGTGATTGCAGAAAAACACATTTATCCGGAGGAACGATGTGTCCTTCTTTTATGGCAACAAGGAATGAAAAAGATACAACCCGTGCAAGAGCTAATATATTAAGAGAGTTTTTAACACACTCAAACAAAGTAAACCGGTATGATCATAAAGAGATTTATGATGTAATGAGTTTGTGTTTAAGTTGTAAAGCTTGTAAGAGTGAATGTCCTTCTAATGTGGATATGGCAAAACTCAAAGCAGAATTTTTACAGCATTACTATGATGCAAATGGTATTCCTTTTCGTACAAAGATGATTGCCAATTTTACAACCAGTGCAAAGTTGGGTTCCTTATCTCCATCGGTATACAATTTTTTCATGACCAATTCTTTTACAGGAGGATTGATTAAACGGACCGTTGGATTTGCAGCAAAACGTTCAATGCCTGCTTTATCGAAAGTTACATTGAAAGACTGGTTTGCAAAGCGAGCACCGGTTAATAGTAAGAAGCTACATGGCAAGGGAAAAGTTTATTTGTTCTGCGATGAATTTACCAATTACAACGATGCACATATTGGAATTACAGCTGTAAAGCTGCTGGAAAAATTAGGTTACGAAATAGTGATACCTGAGCATATAGAAAGTGGACGGACCTGGCTTTCTAAAGGCCTTGTAAGAAAAGCAAAAGAGATTGCAAACGTAAATATTGAAAAGTTGAACAGCATTATAACAGAAGAAACGCCATTAATTGGTATTGAACCTTCAGCTATTTTAACTTTCCGTGATGAGTATCCCGATCTGGCAACTGATCAAAATCTTGAAGCTGCAATAACTTTAGCTAAACATACAATGTTTATTGATGAATTTATTGCAAGAGAAATAGCTAATGGCAATATTCATAAAAATCAGTTTACAAAAGAATCAAAACTTATACAGTTACACGGGCATTGTCAGCAAAAGGCAGTTGGTTCATTGGCCGATTCTGTTACAATGTTATCGTTACCTGAAAATTATAAAGTAGAAACAATTCCATCTGGTTGTTGCGGAATGGCAGGTTCCTTTGGATATGAAAAAGAACATTACGATGTTTCAATGCAAATAGGTGAGTTGGTTTTATTCCCCTCTGTAAGAAAACAAACTATTGAAACAATTATTGCAGCGCCGGGTACCAGTTGCCGCCATCAGATAAAAGATGGAACCAATAAAAAAGCTTTACATACTGTTGAGATTTTATATGATGCTTTGTTGTGATATATTTATAAGGTTTATAAAAGTTTTTTGTAAAAAATTAGAGTCTTTTAAATTTGTAAAAAATTACGGGATGTAGCGCAGCCCGGTAGCGCACTTCGTTCGGGACGAAGGGGTCGCTGGTTCGAATCCAGTCATCCCGACTAAATATTTCTCATCAAAGTTGGCTAACATATTATAGTATGCCTTATTTTGTTTACATCTTATTGAGTAAGAAAGACAACAGGTATTATATTGGAGAAACATCTGATGTTGCTGCAAGATTAATATTTCATAATTCTGGCAAACAACGATCTACAAAGAACAGAATCCCATTTGTTATTATTCTCACAGAAAAATTTGAAACAAGGCAAGAGGCCTTACGACGAGAAAAACAAATTAAAAGCAGGAAAGGGGGTAATGCATTTAAACAATTAATATCAGGGATGTAACCCCGCCTATGGCGGGGCACTTCGTTCGGGACGAAGGGGTCGCTGGTTCGAATCCAGTCATCCCGACTCTTTTTATAAAATAAATCTGTCTGCTTCATGTTGGTCAATTTATATTTGACAAAGTGTTACACAATCTATTTTCTATAATAACAATCCTTTTACTTATTACAAGTTGTACTGTAAGCAAAGACCCTCAGCGAGAAAAAATAAAACAACTTCAAAAAGGTATATTGAAAGACGATACCAGTTTCATTTATCATTTGCCCTATGAAAAAAACTCTTCCAAACTATTAGTACAAGGTTATTTCAGCAACTTTTCACATCAAAACAGAGCCGCACTTGATTTTAAAATGAAACGTGGAGCTAAAATATTTGCTGCAAGAGGTGGGGTAGTAGTAAGAGTGAAAAAAGATGGCAATAAAGGAGGATTAAAGAAGAAGTACAGGCCTTATGGAAATATCATCATCATTCAGCATAGTGATGGAACAAGAGCAGGTTATTGGCATTTGCAATTTAATAGTGCATTTGTAAATATGGGTGATACGGTAAAACAAGGACAATTAATTGGGCTTAACGGCAAAACCGGCTTTACACTTTTTCCTCATTTGCATTTTATAGTTTGGCGAACAAACAATGGAAACTGGCAACAGGTTGCAACCCGCTTTCAAACTTCAAAAGGTGTTTTATTTCTTCGTCCGTTAAGAAGATATAAACGACCTATCTAAACTTCACTTGTTTGGCTTCTTTTATTTTCCAGTAATTTCGTTTTATGACCTCAGAACGAAGAGAACGGTTGCTTTCTGTACTTCTTAAACGACAACCTGATTTAACGGTTGTACTTGAGAATGTTTTTGACCCCCATAACATTTCGGCAGTAATGCGTACCTGTGATGCAGTAGGCATACAGGAACTATATGTACTTACCAACAAAATTCCCAGGCATAAAAAATGGGGTGCCAGAAGTTCTTCAAGTGCTGCAAAATGGCTCACCATTCATCAGTTTGAAGATGCTAAGGAATGTTTTTCTGAAATCAGGAAAAAGTATTCAAAAGTTTATACCACACACCTTGGGAGTGATGCTGTGAGTTTATATGATATTAATTTTACTGAAAGTGTAGCACTTGTTTTTGGAAATGAACATACCGGAGTAAGTGATGAAATAAGAGCCATGGCCGATGGGAATTTTATGATACCTCAAATGGGAATTATTCAATCATTAAACATTTCTGTTGCTTGTGCAGTTAGTATCTATGAAGCATTACGTCAAAAGACGATTTCCGGACATTATCAAAGTCAACGATTAGATGATGATACTTTCCATACTTTGTTAGATGAATGGGGATTTAAAGAGGATGATCTTGCATCAATAAATGATAAACCGGTTTAATTTAGTATAAATGAAAAAAATACTTTCTTTCATTCTGTTTATTTCGTTTTTCAGTTGTGTTATGGCACAACCTATTAAGCGTTGGAAAATAAATGATCTATTGAATTATGCTGATCTAAGTGATTCTGTTTTGGTGATTAATTTCTGGGCAACATTTTGCGGCCCTTGTATTGGAGAGCTTCCATACTTTCATTCAATTACTGATCAATACAGGCAACAAAAAGTAAAGCTATTATTGGTAAGCCTAGATTTTAAAGAAAGTTATCCCAAAAAAATCAGGGACTTTGCAAAGAAAAGAAAGTACAAAGCAGAAATTGTTTGGTTAGATGAAGAAAAGCCAGATGAATTTCTGCCACAAATTGACAGTAGCTGGACAGGTTCTATGCCGGCTACATTATTTATCAATAAAAAAACAGGTTACCGCAAGTTTGTAGAAGCAGAAATGAAACCTCAGGATTTAGAAAGAGAAATAAAATTTGCTCTGGGAATAAATTAAACTAAAAAGCCTGCTTTTTAAGAACAGGCTTTTTAGTTTCTTTAGTTAGATTACGATTTTCTTTTAATTGTGCAGCCCATTGCTTTTGAGGTAACCATACTCACTGTTTTCCCTTCCACAATTTCATCTATTGCAACTTTTAAATGTGCTCTTGAACTTTCTGATGGTGTTTTTGGATTATCAGTAATAGCGCCATGATATACCAGCTTCATCTCTTTGTTAAATAAATAGCACTCAGGTGTAACTTTTGCACCAAATGCATCGGCCATTACAGAATTTTCATCAATCAGGTAAGGCCAACGATAATTTTGCTGTTTAGCATATTCCTTCATTCTTTCTTTTGAATCATTGGTTCCACGTTCAGATTCGTTTGAATTTAAAACCAATACTCCAATATTTTTTGATAGCGCATAGTTATAAGCTTGATCTGCTACATTCTGATTTTTTATAACCCAGGGGCAGGTATTACAACTAAAAATAACCAATAAGCCATTTTCCATTTTTGCATCGTTAAAAGAAATTTGTTTGCCTGTTATATCTTTCATTTTTAAATCAGGCGAGGGAATGGGGCTTCCAATCTTTAATTCTTCAGGCAAACCAGTAAAAGCCATTATGAGAAGAATTGCTGTGAACGAAAGAATTGTTTTTTTCATAACAAAGTGTTTGAATAAAGTTAAGAAGCTTCTGGTTGATTTTGTTTGCCACTTATTTCATCCTGCAACCTTTTATCAGAATATTTTTTAAGGACTTTGATGCTCACATTTATTTCAAAACCAATGAGCAACACTAAAGAAATAAAGTCAATGTAGATCATCAGGATTAAAACGGTACCTATTGAACCGTAAATATTGTAAGTGGCAAAATTATTAATCCAGAAAGAAAACAGAAAAGTAAAACCAATGATTAAAAAACATGCAACAATAGAGCCTGGTGAAATAAGTTTCCATTTTTTTTCAACTGAAGGAGCGTGACGGTAAATAAATGCAATGGAATAAAAAAACAAGCCCACAATAATCACCCATCTTAAAGTAATAATTAACCATTTTACAAAATTACTTTCAATCTCAAGCAATTTTAATAGCCAGTTAAAAAGGGCTCCCTGAGTTATAAGTAATACCATGCTTGCAATAAACACAAGCATGATTATAAAAGTGAGTTTTATCGCTTTCCAACGGTAAACAAGAAAACCCGTTTTTTCTTTTTCGTGGATGGATTGATTAAAACTATGAATGATTCCTAAAACTGCATTTGAAGCAAAATAAAGGGAAGTAATAAAGCCAATTGATAATAAACTGTTTTTGGGCCGACGAAAAAAATCATCCAATACATTTTCAATAATATTTCTTGTTGCTTCATTAGGTGATAAATCTTTGATAAACGAATTAACTTCATGATAAAACTGATCAGCTACGGGCATCAACGGAACTAATGAAAATAAAAAAATACAGGCAGGGGGTATTGCCATAATAAAATTAAACGAAATGGCAGAGGCACGCTGGTTTAAACCAACTTGTTTAATTTTTCCAAAAAAGAATTCAATCACATCATATAAGGCAATGCCTTCAAATCCGGGAGGCCGCCATCTTTTACTGATCTTAACAAAATACCTGATAATTGGTATTTGATTTATGAAAAGAGATTTGCTCATTCGGTTTGGTTTTCTTTTTTCATCTTATTTAATCATCATACTATCCAGCCATTGTTGATAAGCCCTTGCATTTTTATAATGTTCTTCTGCGGTTGCAGAAAAGGCATGATAACCATTTCCGTTTGGTTTTGCACAAAAAAACAAGTAGTTATTATCCCTGGCATTGAGCACTGCTTCAATTGTTATTTCTGATGCAGTACAAATAGGGCCGGGTGGTAAACCTGCATTTTTATAAGTATTATATGGTGACGAAGCAGTTGAATTGATATGTGAAAACAATATTCGTTTCAAAGTAAAATCTCCTACAGCAAATTTAACAGTGGGATCAGCTCCCAGATTCATCCCTTTTTTTAAGCGGTTTAAATAAACAGCAGCAATATCCGGCTTTTCATCGTGCCTGATGGTTTCTTCTTCAACAATTGAAGCAATTACCTGTACTTCTTCAGGTGTTAATCCAAGTTTTATGGCTTTTTGAATTCGTTTAGTGTTCCAGAATTTCTTTTTTTGATCATTGAGCTTAGACAAAATTTTCTGTGGCGAAGAATTCCATAACAGAGAATATGTATTGGGTAATACTGCTGTAAGAAGTGTATTGGTATCTAATCCGAATTTTTTAAGAGAATCATTATTGTTGAAATAGGAAATAACAGAAGCAGAGTCTGATTCAAATTTTTTAGCAATGAGCGAAGCCAGGTCTTTTTTTGTACGGAGTTTTGTGATGGTTAAATTAACAGGGCTTTGTTCTCCCGTACGGAGCTTTTGAATAAGTGAATAAAGGCTTTCTCCTTTTTTAATTTCATATCTGCCAGGGCGTAAACGTTGCCATACTTTTAATTTGCCAGCAAGAAATTCAAAAGTTTTGATATTTTTTATAAAGGCAGAATCATGGATTGTACGCATAACAGCCTCTTTACTTGCTTTGCCTGTATGGATATATAAATGTTTTTTTGATTCATTGAAGTTGGTGGAAGAACCAAATATTTTCATTGCCATTGCCAGGCCAATGAGTATTAAAACAACAAAGAGAGCGGCGAATATTTTTTTCATCAGTTATTATTTATTATTCATTTATTGGTATGGATCAGTTAACAGCTGCAAATTACCTGATTCAAGCTATTTATAGTTGTGAACCAATACCTGAAGATTCAATGTTGCAAAATATTCCTTCAGTTAAATACATGTTGAAAAAAGTAATACAGTACAAGCGAGCGTGGCAACAAAAGTTGCTGTTTGTACCAATGCCTGCTCCAAAATAAAACAAAAAACCCCGTCGGGAAAGGACGGGGTTAAATAAAATATATTTAAACTTATTTGTTTGGGGTTGTTGCCGGTATTGTTGGTACCGTGCTGTTAGTTGGTGCCGGTGCCTGTTTTACCGGTTGGTTTGTTGGTACTTTTTCAATACTGCCTGAACCTGTTCCACCTGTTGTATTTGATATGAACAATGTGGAAAAAAGGCATAAAAGGCCAATGATTGTTGCAAAAATCCATGTTCCTTTTTCAAGGACATCGGTTGTTTGTTTAACACCCATAAACTGGTTACTGAAACCACCTACAGAACCACTAAGGCCACCCCCTTTTGGATTTTGAACTAATACGATAAAGCCTAATAAAATGCTTGCTACTAAAATAAGGATAATAAATAACCAGGTCATTGTTTATGATTTTAATTCATCAATTCGGGATGCAAAATAAGCGCTTTTTTCGGGATGCAGCAAACTTAATTTGCGGTACAATTCAATGGCAGATGACAATTTACCCTGTTTAATGAGCACATCGGCCATGGTTTCTGTGAGAACTTCTGTTTGTTGATTGCTTTCTTTAGCTTTATTTAGAACCTCCTGCTCATGAACGGTATCCAGTTCCTGTTTTTCCTCAACATATATTTTTTTCATGGAGCGAAGCCACTGTGTAAAAGATTTTACTTGCTGGCCTAATTGGTCGTTTTCAAGTTTTTCTTCTTTTATTTTAATGCCCATGGAGGCAAAATAATCTACCGTATGGTAGGGTTCAAAAGTAAAAACAGGCTCATCTTTTGATTCCGTTTCAGGTTTTGTTTGTTCTTCAGTTAAATCTGCAGCTTCAATACTGGCAATTGCATTAAGCTCTACCTCGGCTTCATTGATCAGTATTTCTTCTTCTTTCAGATCTTCTGCTTTAATGATTGCTTCGGCATCTAATGCCATATCAGTTTCATCAACTAATATATCAGGATTGCTGTGTTCAATTATTTCTTCGCTGTTGATGTTTTGTAATAGAGTTGTTACTGTTGGCGGTTCTTCTTTTACAATTGATTGTTCCTGTGCTGAAAATTGTTGTAATTGATAATTAAACCACAAAGGTTGATTAAAATAAATGGATGCTTTTTGTATTTGCTCATGTGCAGCAACATCATTTGTTTGTTGCTTTTTTGCAGCTAATAGAAATTGTGGTACGCCAAAAAACGGAAACTGTTCTGTTAGTTGTTGTAAATCTTCTGATGAAATTTCTTTCAAGAGTTGAGGTTGTAGTAAGATCCTGTTAAAAATTTCAGCGTTGATCATTGCAGCAAAGTAATTGAAAAAATTACCAGTTTGAAAAAATGCGGTTAAAAATTTCGTCAGTCAGGTTTTGAACAATCTGATCATTTAAAGATGCTTCGGCCTCGTTTAAAGAAAGGCTGGCTGAAAAATCAAAATTTCTTGTAAGATCAGTTTCAAAACTTTTTTTATCATCCAACCTGTTTTTAAAAACCAAATGAACAGTTATATTTAAACGGTTTGAAGCAGCTTGCTGACCGGAAATGCCTGATGTTGTTACATAGTATTCTACAATTTGTCCGCTAATATCATAATGAGCTTCATCGTTATTTGTTTGAGAAAGCCTTGTTTGATTGATTACTTTCTGCCTGAGTTTATCTGTTAATCGCTGGCTTAACTGTGGATTAATAATCCGGGCTTTATTTTCGATGTACTGAATCCTTACAGTTTTTACTTCTGGAGGAATAGAAACATCTTTGAAGGAATAGCAGCTTGAAAAAAAACCAAAACATAATATCCAAAATCCAATAATCATCATGTGTCTCTTGGTCATTGGTTTTTGCTTTTTGGTATTTTGTCTTTTATAGTTCTTCAATGTCATACTCCTTCAGTTTTCTGTACAATGTACGTTCGCTAATGCCGAGATCGAGTGCTGCATCCCTGCGTTTACTCTTGTGTTTTTTAAGTGCTTTTATGATGAGTTCTTTTTCTTTTTCCATGATGTTTAAACTTTCTTCCACAACAACGTTCTCCTGTATATCGCCATTGCCTCCAAGTATAACATGTGGTGATGCGGATGAAGAAGATACAGAAGAGGAGCTGAGTGCAGGCTGATTTAATTCCATTTGCTTATGATCAGGTAAAATGGCATCATTAAAAAATCCGCCCGGCATTTGTACCTGTGCTCCGCCATGTTGCATTACTTCTAAAAACATTTTCTTTAGTTCAGTAACATCACGCTTCATATCAAAAAAGAGTTTGTATAAAATTTCTCTTTCATTGGCAAACTCTGCACTACTGGCAAAAGAACCTGGCTGATTAACTAATACCGGCAAGCGGTTAAAACTTCTTTCAGGTAAGAAAGGCGATAAATCTTTTGCAGTAATTACTTTATTAGTTGAAAGCACAGAAATTTGTTCTGCAATATTCTTTAATTCCCTCACATTACCGGGGAACGGATAGCTGATTAACAGATTTTTAGCTTCGTCTTCCAAATGAACTGATGTTGTTTTATATCGCTCGGCAAAATCAAATGCAAACTTTTTAAAAAGAAGCGGAATGTCTTCTTTTCTGTCTCTTAAAGAAGGTACACGAATAGGTACTGTATTTAAACGGTAATACAAATCTTCTCTGAACTTATTGTTGTGAGTATATTCCAGTAACTCTTTGTTAGTAGCTGCAATAACACGTACATCTGTTTTTTGAACTTTTGATGAACCAACACGAATAAATTCACCGGTTTCCAATACCCTTAATAAACGGGCTTGTGTACCCAATGGCAATTCACCAATTTCATCAAGAAAAATAGTGCCACCACTAACCGTTTCAAAATATCCTTTTCTTGCATCTATTGCTCCGGTAAACGAACCTTTTTCATGACCAAACAATTCTGAATCAATGGTGCCTTCAGGTATTGCCCCACAGTTTACAGCAATAAACGGATTATGTTTTCTTGTTGATAAAGAGTGAATGATTTGTGAAAACACTTCTTTACCAACACCACTTTCTCCATTAATAAGTACTGTAAGATCTGTTGCAGAAACCTGCACTGCAACATTCAATGCATGATTAAGTGCAGGTGAGTTTCCTATAATTCCAAATCTGTTTTTAATAACTTGTAAATCCATAATTATAACTCAATGATTGTTGCCAATAAGGTGCCTTTGGTACAATCATTTACTTTAACATTTACATAATCACCTTTCTGATATTTATAATTTCCTTTTGGAAAGACTATCACTTTATTTTGTGAGTTACGTCCCATCCAGGAATGTTCATCTTTTTTACTGTTGCCTTCAATTAATACAGTATAAGATTTGCCAATATCTCTTTTATTGCTATCAAATGATAACTGATACTGTTTATCTACTATTTCCTGCAAGCGTCTTTTTTTCACTTCCAGCGGCACATCATCTTTATATCGCTTAGCAGCAAGTGTACCCGGGCGTTCACTGTAGTAATACATGTAACTGTAATCATAGCCACTGTAATCCATAATGCTCAGTGTATCCTGATGATCTTCTTCAGTTTCAGTACAAAATCCTGCAATAAAATCTGAACTTAAGCCACAATCGGGAATAATTTCACGAATGCGATCAACTTTTTTAATATACCATTCACGGGTATAAGTACGGTTCATGAGTTGTAGTATTCTGCTGTTTCCGCTCTGTACAGGAAGATGAATATAGTTGCAGATGTTATCATATTTTTTTATTGTAAATAGTACATCATCTGTAATATCTTTCGGATGTGATGTAGAAAAACGAACTCTTAAAAATGGAGAAACCTGTGCCACCATTTCCATTAACATAGCAAATGATACCGTTTCGTTTTTTTGTTCATCAATAAATTGATAACTATCTACATTTTGTCCGAGTAGTGTAACTTCTTTAAAACCTCTGCTAAATAAATCCTGAGCTTCTGCTACTATTGATTTTGCATTACGACTACGTTCACGGCCCCTGGTAAATGGAACCACACAAAAGCTGCACATGTTATTACAACCACGCATGATAGAAATGAATGCACTTACGCCATTACTTTCTAAACGTACAGGAGAAATATCTGCATAGGTTTCATCCCGACTTAATAAAACATTTACTGCTTTTTGCCCGCTTCCTGCTTCTTCAATTAAACCTGGCAGCGTACGATAAGCATCGGGCCCAACAACTAAATCAACTAACTTCTCTTCTTCCAACAGGTTTGATTTTAACCGTTCTGCCATACATCCTAAAATGCCAATGAGCATTCCGGGCTTTTGCTGTTTTGCTTTTCTGAATTCAGTTAATCTTTTTCTGATTGTTTGCTCGGCTTTTTCACGGATTGAACAGGTGTTAATTAAGACCAGATCAGCTTCATCTGCATTCCTGGTTGCGCCAAATCCTGCAGTATGAAGAATGCTGGCCACTATTTCACTATCGCTGAAATTCATTGCACAGCCATAGCTTTCAATAAAAAATTTCTTTTTAAAGATGTTGGGATCTTCCGTAAAAGGAGCATATACTTCTCCCTGCCGGGCTTCATTATGAACTTTATTATCCGTCATCAAATCCATCATTTCATTCTAAATTGAGTTTGCAAAGGTAAGTAAATAGAGGAAGTTTTGTGACAGATTGGCAGCAAATGTTACCATTTATGGAATAAAAAGAAAATAGACGAATTCAGACATTTAACTTTGACCTTAAATTTTAAAACACATTGATTGTTAGACTGTTTTGGATAATTTCTTTGTTTTGTTTTACCCAGGTTCAAGTACTGAAAGCTCAGGTTTCTCAAAAGAATTCAGGTATTGTTATCGGCTCAGTTCTTGATTCAGCCAGCCAGAAAGCTATAACCGGCGTTACGGTTTCAATTATTCCTTTTAAAGATTCATCAAAATTTTCAGGATTTCTAACAGATAAGAACGGTTCATTCATTTTCAATAACCTTGCGTTTGGCTATTACCGTTTAAGAATAACAGCTATTGGGTACCGTATAAAAGAAATTGATAGCATACATCTTCGTGCTGACCGTTCTGATTTTAATCTTAATGATATCTTCTTAAGTAATCAATCAGTTGAACTGAAAGAAGTAGTGATTTATGCTGAGAAACCATTGATTGAGTCAAAAGATGGCAACATCACTTTTAATGTGGGTGAAAGTGCATTAAGTAACGGAAGCACTGCTACTGAATTATTAAAACAAACGCCATTGGTAACTACTGATCCAAATGGAAAAATTTTAGTAAGAGGGAAAGAACCAAAAATATTAATTGATGATAAACCGGTTGAATTGAATATGCAGCAATTACAGGATTTGCTTGAAAGCATGCCGGGCAGTACCATTGAGAAAATTGAAGTATTAACGAATCCACCACCACAATTTGCAAATGAACAAGGAGGTGTTATTAATATTGTTACAAAAAAAGGAAGAGTAGGTTTTGGAGGAAGAGTAAATGTTTATGCAGGCACAAGAGGAGAAGCCGGAGCCAGTGCCAATTTTAATTATCGTAAACAAGGCTTTGCCGTAAATTTTAATGCAGGTGCTGGCTATAACCAATTTGAAAGTAGCGGTTATAGTAACCGAACAAATATTTATACTGATTCCAGTAATCAGTTAAAAATTAAAAATGGATCGGTGAATAAAAATATACGTCCTAATTTTCGGTTTAATCTGGACTATGATTTCAATAAACGGAATACTATCAACTTTGTGGCACAGTTCAATCAGAATGAAATTGATAATACCGGGTTTAACCGATATGCTAACCTGAACCGGTTTCAGGAAATTTCTAAGATGAGTAACAGAACGGTTGCAACAGATGGCTCCAATCAAAATACATCTGTAAGTTTATCTTATATCCATAAAGGGAAAACAGCCGGAGAACAGTTAAAGCTTATTAGCTCATTCAATAGCGGGTTGAATCATAATGTACGCAACTTTTTTCAGGAGTTTTTAAATGCAGATAGTACATCAACCGGTGTAGATAGTACACAAAAACAATCAACCGATACAAAAAACCTGGGTTATAATATCAATGTTGGATATGATAAATTGCTGAAGAATAAAAAAACAAGTTTTTCTGCGGGTACTTTTTATAACAGAACAAACAGTACTGTTTTATTAAATACCGATTTTTTAAAAAAGCCTGAATATTTATTTCAAAAAGTAGATTTATTAAGCAATCATTTTCGTTTTCACCAGGATGTGATCAATACAAGGGTTTCGTTAAAACATATTTTTAAACCCGGCTTTTCAATAAGTACCGGTATTGCATGGGAGTTAACCAACATTCTGTTTGAGTTGCTACAGGAAGACAGAACTGTTTACAATCGCTATCATAAATTTCTTCCGTTTGCTAATTTCAATA